>JBGAJL010000190.1:0-3317 GCA_044224935.1 Flavitalea sp. | reverse complement strand
GTTCATACAGAAATGGATGAAGAGCAGTTGAAATATATCACGGATAAAGTGCTTGAGTTTATAAATAAATAAAATTATCAGGCTGAATGACCCGCGCCCGGCGCGGGATCAGTTGACGGATAATCTGCCGTTCGGAAACGGACAATGATCTAAATAGTAAATATGAAAATTGCTGTAGTAGGAACGGGTTACGTTGGATTGGTTACAGGCACATGCTTTGCCGAAACCGGAAATGATGTGATTTGCGTGGATATTGATCAGAAAAAAGTGGATAAATTATCAAGCGGGCATATTACGATTTATGAGCCCGGCCTTGAAAAATTATTCCTGAGAAATCTTCGTGAAGAACGTTTGTTATTTACTACTTCCCTGGCCGATGGAATAAAAGAGGCCGCGGTTGTTTTTCTTGCTCTGCCTACACCGCAGGGTGAAGATGGCTCTGCCGACCTGAAATATGTTTTACAGGTTGCCGACGATCTCGGGAAAATACTCAACGGTTACAAGATTATTATCGATAAAAGCACCGTGCCTGTAGGAACCGCCCAAAAAGTTCATAGTACGATCGCGAAGAATTATAAAGGAGAATTTGATGTGGTGTCCAACCCCGAATTCCTGCGTGAAGGCGTGGCCGTGGACGATTTCATGAAGCCCGACCGGGTAGTGATCGGCACCGGCTCCGAACGCGCCAGAAAATTGTTGAATGACCTGTATTCCCCATTTGTGCGGCAGGGCAACCCGATCATTTTTATGGATGAAAAGTCTGCCGAACTCACCAAATATGCGGCTAATTCCTTTCTCGCCACCAAGATCTCTTTTATGAATGAGATCGCTCAGTTGTGCGAGCGCATGGGTGCAGATGTGGACATGGTACGAAAGGGCATCGGCGGTGACGAGCGTATCGGAAAAAGATTCTTGTTTCCGGGTATCGGTTATGGCGGCAGCTGTTTCCCCAAAGATGTAAAAGCCTTGCATAAATCTTCGAAAGAGGCAGGATACGAATTTCGTATACTCGATGCCTCGTATACTCGATGCCGTTATGAGCGTAAACGACGCGCAGAAATTGCATCTCCTTCCTAAAATAATACAATACTTTAACGGCGACCTGAAGGGAAAGAAATTTGCGTTCTGGGGCCTTGCGTTCAAACCGAACACCGACGATATCCGCGAAGCCCCGGCATTATACCTGATCCAGGCTTTGCTGCAAGAGGGTGCATCTGTGCATGCCTTCGATCCCGAAGCGATGAATAATGTGCGAAAGCTGCTGGGAGACAAGATCAGCTATGGCGAGAATCAGTACGACTGCCTGCAGGATGCCGATGCGCTGATCATCGCTACGGAATGGAACGAATTCAGAACTCCGAATTTTCTGAAAATGGTAAAGATGCTGAAGAACAAGGTGATCTTCGACGGAAGAAATTTATTCGATACATCGGCGGTACGTGAACTGGGCTTTCACTATGAAAGTATTGGCAGGGCTCCGGCTGTTCCCGCAAATGGTTCAACAAAATAATGTCTATGCCACCCAAACGAATACTGATCACCGGGGCAGCCGGATTTCTGGGCTCGCATCTCTGCGACCGCTTTATACGGGATGGTTACAGGGTAATCGGGATGGACAATCTGATCACGGGCGATCTTAAAAACATCGAACACCTGTTCAAACGCGAAGAATTCGAGTTTTATCATCATGATGTTTCCAAATTTATTCACGTGGCCGGCGACCTGGATTATATCCTTCATTTTGCTTCGCCCGCCAGCCCGATTGATTATCTCAAGATTCCTATCCAGACACTGAAAGTGGGTTCGCTGGGAACCCATAACTGCCTGGGCCTGGCCAAGTCTAAAAGGGCACGCATACTTGTAGCCTCCACTTCCGAAGTGTACGGCGATCCGCTGGTTCATCCCCAGAATGAAGAATACTGGGGGAACGTGAATCCTGTGGGTCCCCGTGGCGTGTACGACGAGGCCAAACGCTTTCAGGAGGCCATTACCATGGCCTACCATACTTTTCATGGGGTGGAAACCCGGATCGTTCGCATATTCAATACCTACGGCCCGCGTATGCGGCTTAACGATGGCCGCGCATTGCCCGCTTTCATCGGCCAGGCGCTGAGAGGTGAGGACCTCACCGTTTTTGGCGATGGGAGCCAGACCCGTTCGTTTTGTTATGTCGATGACCTGATAGAAGGCATTGTGCGCTTGTTGATGAGCGATTACCATCTGCCGGTGAACGTGGGCAATCCCGATGAGATCAGCCTCAGGGATTTTGCCAATGAGATCATCGCGCTCACAGGAACCCGCCAGAAGATAGTATACAAACCGCTGCCCATGGATGATCCGAAACAACGGCAGCCCGATATTACGCGCGCCAGGGCCATCCTGGGCTGGGAGCCTGAGGTGGGGCGCGCTGAAGGATTAAAGAAAACGTATGATTATTTCAGGTCCCTGCCAGAAGAGGATCTTTATAAATTGCCTAAAGAATTTGTGAGCATCAAATAATTGTTGGAGGGCAAATGCGTTATGTATAAAGTCAAATAAATAAAAGAAAATGTATCAGCAACTGGTCGATAAGAAAGCAAAGCTAGCCGTCATCGGATTGGGGTATGTAGGGCTTCCGATAGCACTCGAATTCGCTAAAAAGATATCTGTAATAGGATTTGACATCAATAGAAAGCGCGTAGACATGATGCGCAACCGCCAGGATCCCAGCAAAGAAGTGGACGCAAAAGAGTTTGATAACAGGGATATTGAGTTTACCGACAGCCTGGAAAAACTGAAAGAAGCCAGGTTCTTTATTGTGGCCGTGCCCACGCCCGTTGATAAACACAATGTTCCCGACCTGAAGCCTTTAATAGGGGCATCCTCCACCGTAGGCAAGGTGCTGAAAAAAGGCGATTATGTAGTGTATGAATCAACCACTTATCCCGGCTGTACCGAAGAGGACTGCTTACCGGTGCTCGAAAAATTGTCGGGGTTAAAAATGGGTACCGATTTCAAACTCGGCTATTCTCCCGAGCGCATCAATCCGGGGGACAAGAAAAATACCCTGAAAACAGTAGTGAAAGTGGTGTCAGGCTGTGACGATGAATCGCTGGAAAATATTGCAAAAACATATGAAATGGTAGTGGATGCCGGCGTGCATCGCGCCAGTTCCATAAAAGTGGCCGAGGCGAGCAAGATCGTGGAAAACACCCAGCGTGACCTGAATATTTCCCTGATGAACGAACTGTCGCTTATATTCGACAGGATGGGCATTAATACGTTCGATGTGATCGAAGCTGCAGGAACAAAATGGAACTTTCTTAAATTTCAGCCCG
>JBGAJL010000069.1:0-22639 GCA_044224935.1 Flavitalea sp. | reverse complement strand
CCGCTCCCTGGAAGATGTAATCATCGAGCCGGTAAGAAGCATACTCATTCCCGGTTTCGCGGATGTAAAACAAAAATGCAAAGATGCCGGTGCGCTGGGAGGCGGCATTTCCGGATCAGGACCTTCCGTGTTTATGCTTAGCACGGAAAGCCGTATCGCTCACAGGCTCGCTGAAGTGATGCAGGAGATATATGGCTGCCTGGGAATAGATTTTAAGATTTATGTTACAAAAATTGACACGCGAGGTGTCAGGATGGTAAATGAAGAATAATGAAATATTATAGTACAAATAAACAAGCGCCCGTTGTTGATTTTAAAGAGGCGACGATACTGGGACAGGCTCCGGATAAAGGACTGTATTTTCCTGAGAAAATTCCGGCGCTTCCCGGCTCTTTTTTTAAGGAAATAGATCAGTTGTCCAGGGAGGAAATTGCATTCAGGGTGATCCATCCTTATATTGGAGATGCCATTCCTGAACAGGAATTGCGCCGCATCGCAGCAGATACGGTTAATTTTGATTTTCCCCTTGTAAAAGTATCGGATACTATTTCTTCCCTCGAATTATTTCACGGACCCACACTTGCCTTCAAAGATGTTGGCGCGCGGTTCATGAGCCGCTGCCTGGGCTATTTTTCAAAAGAAAGAACGGATAATGTATATGTGCTGGTAGCGACTTCCGGCGACACCGGTGGCGCCGTGGCGAACGGTTTTCACAATGTGGAGGGCGTGCAGGTAATTATCTTATACCCATCAGGTAAAGTAAGTTCCGTGCAGGAAAAGCAACTGACTACCCTCGGCGGAAATATACATGCACTGGAAGTGAGCGGCTCCTTCGACGATTGCCAGCGAATGGTGAAACAGGCATTTGCCGACAAGGAATTGACCAGGCAAATATTCCTCACTTCCGCCAATTCGATCAATGTTGCGCGATGGCTGCCGCAGCAATTTTATTATTTCTATGCATGGCAGCAATGGAGGGATAAAAATAACGCTCCTGTTATCGCAGTACCCAGTGGAAATTTTGGAAATCTTTGCGCGGGACTGATGGCTTTCCGGTCGGGCCTGCCGGTAAAACATTTTATTGCCGCATGCAATGCCAATAATACGGTGCCGGAATATTTCAGCAAGGGAGAATATATTCCTCAGCCGGCCAAAGCAACGATGTCGAATGCTATGGACGTGGGTGATCCCAGCAATTTTGTGCGCATGCTGGAAATATTCGATCATCAGTACGGAGATCTTAAACAATTTATTTCGGCCTATAGTATTTCGGACGCCGAAACGGCAGAAACGATTGCAGCGGTGAATAAAACATATGAGTATTTGCCCGATCCGCACGGCGCTGTAGCATATACGGCGCTGGAAAGATATCTTGAAAAACATAACGCGGATAGGGGAATCTTTCTTGAAACAGCTCATCCTATCAAGTTCTATGATGCCGTGGAACCGCTGATCAATTCTACCATCCCGGTGCCCGACAGCGTGCAGCAGATCCTTCCCCGCAAAAAAAATAGTAAAAAAATTTCTGCCGATTATCGGGCCCTGCGGGATTATCTTATCGAATAATGCCCGTTTCGCTAACCCCTTTGGCCTGATGTGATTGTAAAGAATTTTTATAAGTCTACCTAATAGGTAGACTTTATTTTTGCCTGTGTTTATATGCGGTCAGGATACTAATTTCCGCGGTTTCAATGCGTTGGATGTATCGCGGAATTATTTTTTTGATATATATTTGTCCACTCTATAGATAGACTAATGCAAAGCGAATGTTACAGGATATTCTCCCAAATATTACAGCCAGATCCAGGGACCTCTCTATGCGCAGCATTATCCGCCTGCTGGCAGATGAATTTCCGGGACAGGTAACATTTTCTTCCAGCTTCAGTTTCGAAGATCAGGTGCTCACCCATGAAATATTGCAGAATAAGCTTTCTGTGAAAATATTCACATTGGATACGGGCCGCTTATTCCCTGAAACCTATTCGGTATGGAACAGTACCAATGAGAAATATCATACTCGTATAAGGCCTTATTACCCGCAAAATGACCTGCTTGAAAATTTTGTTTCTGTAAAGGGGCCCAATTCATTTTATGAATCGGTTGAAAACAGGAAGGAATGCTGCTATATCCGCAAAGTGGAACCGCTGAAACGAGCGCTTGCAGGAAACAGCGTATGGATAACGGGTTTGCGCGGAGAACATTCTGCAGCACGGCAAAACCTCCGGGTTTTCGAATGGGACGCCGGAAATAATATTATCAAGTACAACCCGCTGTTGCATTGGACAACGGAAGATGTAAGAAAATATATTAACGACAATGATGTGCCCTATAATTCTCTTCATGACAGGGGGTTTGTGAGTATAGGTTGTGCACCCTGCACGCGCGCCATCAGGCCGGGAGAAGATTTCCGCGCCGGACGCTGGTGGTGGGAAAGTGCCGATAAAAAAGAATGCGGGCTGCATGAGGCCGGGCCGGTATTGCAACGCAACAATTAATTTATTATGATTTTATGAGCGACTATTCTTTCGATTATTTGGATCAGCTGGAATCAGAGGCGATACATATTATGCGCGAAGTGGCTGGCCAGTTTGAGAAGCCGGCCTTGTTATTTTCCGGCGGGAAGGATTCGATTACGCTGGTGCATCTGGCGTTAAAGGCTTTTCGCCCGGGCAAGTTTCCTTTTCCGCTGGTGCATATCGACACCGGGCATAATTTTCCTGAGGCGCTTCGGTTTCGCGACGATCTTGCGAAGAAGATCGGCGAAAAATTAATCGTACGTAATGTAGGAGACACAATCAGGGAAAAAAATCTTAGTGAGCCAAAAGGAAAATTTGCCAGCAGGAATGCATTACAGACATACACATTGCTTGATACGATAGAAGAGTTCAAATTCGATGCGTGCATAGGAGGCGCGAGAAGAGATGAAGAGAAGGCGCGTGCCAAGGAAAGGATATTTTCTGTCCGCGACGAATTTGGCCAGTGGAACCCAAAATTGCAGCGTCCCGAATTATGGAACACCTACAATGGAAAAATCCATAAGGGTGAAAACGTGCGGGTATTTCCCATAAGCAACTGGACCGAGCTGGATATCTGGAATTATATCCGCAGGGAAAATATCGCTCTGCCCTCTATTTATTTTTCTCACGAAAGGGAAGTGCTTGAGCATGAAGGACAACTTGTGGCCATGTCTGAATTTATCCGGGTAGAGGCCCATGATAAGATATCGAAGAAAAGGGTGCGCTACCGCACTGTAGGCGATATGACCTGTACGGCGGCTGTTGAATCGGAGGCCTCCCATATCGACGATATCATCGCGGAGATTGTAGCAACAAAAACGAGCGAACGCGGCGAAACCCGTATTGACGATAAAGTTTCCGAGGCGGCTATGGAAGACAGGAAAAAGAACGGATATTTTTAAAAACTTAAAATTTAAAACTTAAAAGTTAAAAATAGAAAAGGTCATCAGTTTTCAGTTTTAACTTTTAAGTTTTCACTTCAATCATGGACTTACTCAGATTTATTACTGCCGGAAGTGTTGACGATGGAAAAAGCACTCTTATTGGCCGCTTATTATATGACAGCAAGTCGATATTGATCGACCAGCTGGAGGCGATTGGCAGGCAAAGTAAAAATAAACAGAATGGCGAGATAGACCTTGCCCTGCTTACTGATGGCCTTCGTGCCGAGAGGGAGCAGGGTATTACCATCGACGTGGCCTACAAGTATTTTTCCACGCCTAAAAGGAAATTTATTATCGCCGATGCGCCCGGTCATATTCAATATACCCGGAATATGGTTACCGGGGCATCCAATTCTGATCTGATCATCATTTTAATAGATGCCCGCAATGGCGTGGTGGAACAGACGCGCAGGCATTCGATCATTGCTTCACTGCTGGCCATTCCCCATGTGATAGTAGCCGTAAATAAGATGGATCTCGTAGGTAATTCCCAGGATATCTATAATAATATCGTTATCGAATATTCCAATGTTGCCCGGTCACTGGGATTGAAAGACGTGCGGTATCTCCCGATCAGCGCGCTCAGTGGTGATAATATTGTGGAGCGGTCCTCAGCTTTTCACTGGTATGATGGAGAATCTTTACTGGAAATGCTTGAAAATACAGAAGTGAAGAATGATATCAATTACTCTGTCGCCAGGTTTCCTGTACAGTATGTAATCAGGCCCCAGACAGAAGAATTACACGATTACCGTGGCTATGCGGGGAAAATAATCAGTGGCGTGTATAAAGTGGGAGATAAAGTGATTGTGCAGCCATCGGGTATTGCCACTGCGATCAAAGCCATCGAGCTAAACGGAAAAAATGTCGATGAAGCGTATGCGCCGCAGAGTGTTGTGCTGTTGCTTGAAAATGATATTGACATCAGCAGGGGCGATCTGATCGTGAAAGAGGATTCATTGCCGCAGGTTGAGCAGGAATTTGAAGCGCTGATCTGCTGGATGGATAAAAAGCCGCTGGTCCCCGGAAATAAATATGTGCTGCAGCTCAATAGCAGAACGGTACGGAGCATAGTGAAAGACATAGAATATAAATTGAACGTGAATAGCCTGGAGAAGGAGATCTCACCCGAGCGTGCCGAGCTGAACGATGTAATCTGCGTGACAATAAAAACGGCTTCGCCCCTGCCTTTTGACCGCTATTCAAAACTGCGCGTAAATGGGGGAGCAATATTAATTGACGAAACCAGCCACGTAACTGTTGGCGCATGCATGATACAGTGATGAAAAATGACAGCAAAACGGGCAGGGTAATTTTGGCGGCCGCAGGGCCCGGTGATCCTGAATTGATTACCTTAAAAACGCTGCGCTACCTGCAGGAAGCAGATATAGTATTAACCGACAGGCTGGTGAGCCCCGGGATATTGAATTGTTATGTGAACGCCCGCGCGGAAATTATTTATGTGGGCAAGCAATGCCGTGACGGGCATTCCACTCCGCAGGAGCATATAAACGAACTGATGGTGCAATATGCAATGGCAGGAAAACTGGTCGTTCGGCTGAAAGGGGGCGATGTTTCGGTTTTCTCCAATATCCTGGATGAGTTGCAGGCATTGACGGAGCGGGGTATCCGCTATGAAATTATTCCCGGTGTGACCGCTGCATTGGGCGCCGCTGCCTATTCAGGCATTCCGCTTACTGCGAGAGGAGTTTCTACTGCCGTCCGGCTGTTGACTTATTACAAGTCGGATATTGTTTCGGAAGACTACTGGAAGGAACTGGCGGCGACAGATGATACACTTGTGTTTTACATGTCTGCCGAAACGCTTGCATTGGCAGTGAATAATTTATTGAAGAATAATATTTCTCCTGATAAAAAACTTGCCGTTATCGCCCAGGCGACAACCAGCGAACAGAATGTTGCAATATATGATTTGAAGAACTATGCAGACGCGGGATATATTTCTCCTACCATCGCTATTATCGGCAGGGTGGTGGCTTTGCACAGGCAGTTTGCATGGCTCAGCAATAATCATTCTCCCAAAGGATATTTCAAAACCGTTAGATCAGCAGTAAAAAGTAATGATCATGCTTCCTGATTTCAAATTAAAAATCGTCCGTGATTTGGTAGCAGGCTCTACACGGGAAGAGCTTGTGTGGTTGAATGGCTATTTTTCCGGAATAGTTTCGTCAGAGGGCTCTGATGTGGAGGTTGCGGTAGCCCCGCCTGCCGCTTCCTTGGCGGCTGTCGGCAGGCTGACGATTGTTTACGGTACAGAGACCGGCAATTCGAAAAAAGTGGCAACCGAATTTGCCTTAAAGGCAAAAAAGAACAGCATGAATGCCAAACTGATCAGTCTCGATCAATACCGTTTGAATGATCTGGAGAAAGAAGAGTATCTGCTTGCTGTGATCAGTACGCAGGGCGAAGGAGAGCCGCCTGCATCTGCAAAAAAATTCTACGATCATATTCATCAGAATAGTGTCAGGCTGGAGAAACTGAAATTCGGAGTACTTGCCCTTGGCGACACTTCCTACCCTTTATTTTGTAAGGCAGGTGAGGACGTGGATCGCCAATTCGAAAAACTGGGTGGCCAGCGTCTTGTGCCGGTTCAGAAATGCGATGTTGATTATGAGGATGAGGCAGAAAACTGGTTCAGCCAGGTTTTAACGAAACTGTCGGGTAACAGGCAGGCTGCAGGCGGATTGCAGGTAAATGGCAAGCTGATAAAAAAATCGACAGGCAAAAAGATATACAGGGGGTCAATTCTGGCGAATATTAATCTTAATGACCGCGGTTCCAATAAAGAGACACATCATATTGAGATAGGCGCTGAGGGCGTTGACTATCTCCCCGGCGATTCACTGGGCGTGATTCCTGAAAATTCACCACAACTGGTTGAAGCCGTGCTTGGACTGCTGGAAATAGACCGGTCAAAAAAATTTTTATACAGGAATGAGGAACTGACTGCTTACGATCTGCTTCGGACAAAACTCAATATTTTTTACCTGCCCGAAAGGGTCGTGGCGAAATATGCGGAGCTGATAAGACAGGAAATTCCTGCCACCCGGATCGGTTTACCCGATCTCCTGCGCATCTATCCATTAAAAAGTAATGAGCAATTTGCCGAACTGATCAATATTCTGGAACCTATAGCTCCGAGATTATATTCGATTTCTTCTTCACCTGAATCCCATAGCGATGAAGTGCATATTACGGTGGCAAGAGATAAATTTCATGTAAATGAAGAGTCGAAATGCGGATTGTGCTCGGATTATCTCTCCCGCCTTCCGCAGGATAGCAACGTTGAATTTTATATTCATAAGAATGACCAGTTCCGGTTGCCTGCAGATGAGAGAGACCTGATCATGATCGGGCCGGGCACCGGCATTGCGCCGTTCCGTTCCTTCCTGGCACAGCGCGACGCAAGGGGAGCCGGCGGCCGCAACTGGCTGTTTTTCGGCGACCAGCATTTTGTGACGGATTTTTTATATCAAACCGAGTTGCAGAATTGGCTTGAAACCGGCGTCCTCAATAAGCTGAATGTTGCTTTTTCCCGCGATACGAAAGAGAAAGTATATGTACAGCACAAGATGTTAAAACATGGAAAGGAATTATATGAATGGCTGCAAAACGGCGCTGCAATTTATGTGTGTGGCGCGCGCGAGCCGATGAGCATTGATGTGGAAGATACTTTGCTGGAGATCGTGGAAAAATTCGGCGGTAAAACTACTGAAGAGGCGATACAATTCGTGGAGCAGTTAAAGGAGGAGTCGAGATATTTGAAAGACGTTTATTGATCAGATTATGGCAGAACAAAATAATTTATCTTCTACTGAAAGGATAAAGCAAAGCAGCGACAGTCTTCGCGGTACCTTGGCCGAGAGTCTTCAAAATGAAGTTACGGGCAGTATTTATGAAGATGATGTGGCCCTGGTACGTTTTCATGGCATGTATGTGCAGGACGACCGCGACCGCCGCGAAGAGCGCGCCGCCAAAAAGCTGGAACGCTTATATTCTTTTATGATCCGCCTGCGGCTTCCGGGTGGATTTTTGCTACCAAAGCAATGGATCGATCTTAATCATATCGCGGGAGAAAATTCTACTGGAGTGCTTAAGATTACCACGCGGCAGACTATTCAGTTACATGGCGTGTTGAAATCTCTTGTGAAGCCGACATTAAAAGCATTCAGGGAAGCAGATCTGACCACTATCGCCACCTGTGGTGATATCAACAGAAATGTTTTGTGTTCTTCCCATCCCCGGCAATCTGCGCTTCACAGCGAAATATTTTCTTACGCAAAAGAGATCGATAAATTACTGCGGCCCAAAACGCATGCATATTATGAGATCTGGCTGGACGAAGAAAAACTCACCGATAAAAAATCCGAAGAAGATCCCTTATACCAGGACCGGTATATGCCGCGTAAATTCAAGATCGCCATTGCCATTCCGCCGAATAACGATGTGGATGTTTTTGCCAATGATCTCGGATTAATTGCGATCGTGAAAGATAACAAGCTGCAGGGATTTAATATTGCCATAGGCGGAGGCATGTCTTCCACACACGGTAACCCCGATCATTATCCGCGGCTGGGATCAATAATCGGTTTTGCAGATACCCGCGAAAAACTGTTGAAAGCCGTTTATGAAATATTAACTATCCAGAGAGACTACGGCAATCGCAGCGACAGAAAAGTTGCACGAATAAAATATACGGTCGACAGGCTTGGCCTCGACTGGTGGAAGGAAGAACTGGAAAGGCGCACCGGTTTTAAACTGGAGAATGCGCGACCCTTTTCTTTTGAGTCCAGGATTGACTATTATGGATGGGAGCAGAATCATCAGGGCCTCTGGTATTATACGGCATTTATTGAGAACGGTCGTGTACTCGACGATGATAGGATCGCGTTAAAGTCGGCATTTCTGGAAATTGCACGGACAGGCAAAGCAAATTTCATCCTTACCTGCAATCAAAATCTTATTTTAGGGGATATTAAGAAAGAGGATAAAGCGGAGATCAATGATATTCTTGAAAAATACGGCGTGATCGAACACACGGAGAGCGCCTCGCATATCCGGAAAAACGCTATGGCCTGCGTGGCACTAAACACCTGCCCGCTGGCCCTGGCCGAAGCACAGCGCTATATGCCATCGCTGATTTCAAAAATTGAGTTATTGCTGACCGGTCATCAGCTGGATAATGAAAATATCGTGATGCGTATGACCGGCTGTCCCAATGGTTGCGCCAGACCCTATGCGGCAGAGATCGGTTTTGTGGGCACCGGGCCTGGCAGATATAATCTTTATTTTGGTGGCGACAGGCTGGGCATGCGCCTGAATAAAGTTTATAGAGAAAGCCTTGATGAGGAACAGATCCTGAATGAGCTGGATAACTGGTTCGCAAATTATAAAAGAGAGCGAAAAGGAAAAGAAACTTTTGGCGACTATACACACCGGAAATTGTTTAGCTGACCAATTCATTATAGTAGCAAAAAATTAATAATTCTGACCACAGAAATAAATCGGGTGATAGATAAAAATAAAATAGCGCATACAGGGCCTGTGATGCCGGACGAGGCGGAGACGAATAATTTGTTTCCCGTATTTCTGAAACTGGAAGAATTACCGGTGCTGATCATTGGAGGCGGCAATGTGGCACTCGAAAAGATCTCGGCAATTGTTTCCAATGCTCCGCAAACGAAGATAACAGTGGTTGCTCCTGAAATAAATCCTCACATCGAAGAACTGGCAGGAGGACATGAAAAAATAAGGATCCTTCGGAAAGAATATGATATAAATGATCTGGATAATGCCGGCTTGCTCATTACTGCAATAAATGATCCGCTTCTAAGCGAGCAAATCAGCAACGATGCCCGGTCGAAAGGTATCCTGGTCAATGCGGCCGACAAACCAGGTCTTTGTGATTTCTACCTCGGTTCGGTGGTGAAAAAAGGAAATCTGAAAATCGCTATTTCCACCAATGGCAAGTCGCCAACTGTGGCGAAAAGATTGAAAGAAGTATTTAATGAAGTGATCCCCGGGGAAATGGATGAAGTGCTGCAGAATATGCACGTGATCCGGAACCAGCTTAGCGGAACATTCGCGGATAAAGTGAGCAAACTGAACAACCTGACCCGTGATCTTGCTTTAAATGGTAATGACAATAAAAAGGGAGAAAAGAAATGGAAGCGCATTGCCACTTATTGCCTCGCGGCGTTCGGTTTTATGATCCTGGGGCATATTTTATTATCATATGTTCCATTTTCGAGCCTTTTGGCTTCTTTGAAGTCTGCTCCTTCCCAGGTGGAACCGATATTTTACTGGATGGTCGCAGCGGGTTTTGCTGCGCAGCTGGTAGATGGTGCATTGGGTATGGGTTATGGTGTTACCTGCACTACTATTCTTTTGTCGCTGGGGGTAAACCTTCCCGTGATCAGTGGAAGTATTCACACCGCCGAGATGTTTTCGAGCGGTATGTCGGGATACAGTCATTATAAATTCGGAAACGTCAATAAAAAATTGTTTAAGGCATTATTGATTCCCGGCATTATCGGTGCGGTAGTGGGCGCTTTTGCGTTATCTAAATTCGGCAATGAATACGCTGATTATATCAGGCCGCTGCTTGCTGCCTACACCTTGTTTCTGGGATCAAAAATTATTTATGGCGCATTCCGGAAAACCAGGCCGAAGAAAGTGAAGCGTGTCGGTTTACTGGCAGGCGCCGGTGGCTTTCTCGATTCATTCGGCGGCGGCGGATGGGGACCGCTGGTAACCAGCACGCTGATATCAAAAGGCCGTACCCCAAGATATGTGATCGGGTCGGTAAGCATCTCTGAATTCTTTGTCACTTTTGCAAGTGCGCTCACCTTCTTTTCCATGTTGGGCATTGGCCACTGGCAGGTGATCATCGGGTTGGTACTGGGTGGTATGATCGCTGCGCCGATCGCAGCAAAGCTTGCAGGCAAGCTGCCATTAAAAACCATGTTCATCAGCGTCGGGTCGCTGGTAATTTTCTGGAGCCTGAGAATATTATTGAAATCATTGCATGTAGTTTAGATTGCGTGAAGACCTACACCAGCCATTTTGCAATTTCTCCCGAGATAGTTTCCGATTCCACCATAAACCCGTCGTGGCCATAAGCGGAATCGATCGGCCTAAGCGATGCATGGGGGATATTTGAAGCCAGGAACTGCTGTTCCACCAGGGGGCAGAGAATATCGCTGTAAATGCCAAAGATCAATACGGGTGGGGAGATTTTTTTCAGTACGTCTGCCAGTTCTATATGCCTTTTGCGCGCAAGATTATGGCTGTCCATGGCTTTGGTAAGGATCCAGTAGCTGAACGCATTAAACCGGTTAACTAATTTTTCGCCCTGGTATTCGATATAAGAAGAGGCGCGGTAATTATCAATTTTATCAAAATCGGGATCGAGTTGCTTTTCACGAGGATGCCGTGGTTGCGATAGCTGATCAATCCGATGGCTCTTGCCGCTTTTAATCCCCTGCGGCCCGCATCCGGTGATGAATCCAGCCAGGTGCCATCTGCCTCGATAGCGAGTCTTTGCGCCGTATGTATTGCAATTCCCCAGGCGCTTTCGGCGCCGGATGTTGACAGTAATATCATCTTTTTCGCTATGCCCGGTTCCATAATGCTCCATTCGAGTGCCTGGTAGCCACCCATGCTTCCGCCGATCAGCAGATGAATGGATTCGATTCCCAAATGTTTCCTGAGCAGGGTATGCGCATTCACCATGTCCCTTATCGTAACCTGGGGAAATGAAGAATAATAAGGCCTGCCCGTAGCAGGATCGTTGCTCAGGGGGCCCGTGGTTCCATAGCACGATCCCAGGATATTTGCGCAAACGATAAAATATTTCGCGGGGTCGATAATATATCCGGTACCCACAATCCCCTTCCACCACAAAGCGGCGTCGGAATTAGCCGTGAGATGATGGCATATCCATACCACGTTGCTTTTGTCGCTATTCAGTTCTCCATAAGTATGATAAGCGATGGTGAGTTCATCCAGGGCTGCCCCGTTTTCCAGTTCAAAACGCTGATCATGATGGTATCGCTTCATTCCGTTGTTCAAATTCGCTGCAAAGTAAAGTGTTGAATATATTATTTTTACGAAAAATTTCCTGAAAATGGTAAAGGTTGAATTGCAAAGGGCAAACGGAGCCTTCGGATTTGAGGCGAAAGACGCTAACGGTCATGTAGTTAAGATGGACACCAGCCCCGAAACGGGTGGAACGGACTTTGGCGTACGCCCCATGCAACTGCTGCTGATGGGGCTCGGCGGCTGCAGCGCTATAGATATTATCTCTATCCTGAAAAAACAAAGGCAGGAGGTAAAGGATTTTAAGATTGCCATAGAGGGCGAGCGCCAGCCGGGAAAAGAACCTGCGCTGTGGCAGGATGTTGCGATCGTTTTCGAGTTTACCGGCAATATCGATCAGGAAAAAGCTGAAAAGGCCGTTGCATTGTCGATGAATAAATATTGCTCCGTGGCCGCAACGCTTAAAGATTCCGGAACCGACATCAAATGGAAAGTTTTAATAAATAAATAAACTAGCAACCGGCCCGGCCCGGAAAAATTATTCAAATGGCTTTACATCCGATAACAAAGGCGATACGCAAGCAGGTAGACAGAACCGAAGAGATGGAACATTCCTCGCCGTTGTTTTTAACCAGTAGCTTTTGTTATAACAATGCAGAAGAAATGCGGGCGACGTTCGCCGACGAAATAGAAAATAATATCTACAGCCGTTTCAGCAACCCTGGCGTAAAGGAGTTTATCGACCGTATGTGTATTCTCGAGGGCGCCGAAGAAGGATATGCTACCGCTTCGGGAATGAGTGCCGTGTTCGCTTCATTTATGGCTCTGCTCAAACAGGGCGATCACCTGATTTCATTCAATGCTATTTTTGGCAGCACGCATACCGTTGTGTCTAAATTTCTTCCGCGGTTCGGTATCGAATACACTTATATCAGCGCTACTGACCCCGATAGCTGGGAAGCTGCGATCCGCCCGAACACCAAAATGATCTTTGTAGAAACGCCTACCAATCCCGGGTTGGAGATCATCGACCTGGAAAAACTGGGGGCGTTAGCGAAGAAGCATAATATTATTCTGAATGTTGACAACTGTTTTGCCACTCCTGTCGGTCAGCGTCCTATCGATTATGGCGCCGACCTGGTAGTGCATTCGGCAACGAAATGGATCGATGGCCAGGGAAGAGTGCTGGGTGGGGTTGTAGTGGGTCGCTCCGATCTGATCCATGATATTTATTTATTCTGCCGCAGCTCCGGTCCCGCTATTTCGCCGTTCAATGCATGGATATTGAGTAAGAGCCTGGAAACGCTCGAAGTGCGTATGGAAAGACATTCATCCAATGCATTATATATTGCTGAAAAGCTACAGGGTCATCCTAAATTATCTTCTATAAAATATCCCTGGCTGAAAAGCCACCCGCAGCATGAAATAGCGATAAAACAAATGAAAAACGGAGGTGGGATTGTCTGCTTCGAATTAAAGGGCGGTATTGAAAGCGGCAGGAAATTTCTTGATTCTTTACAAATACTATCCCTTACCGCAAATCTGGGCGATACCAAAAGCATTGCCTCCCATCCGGCCAGTACAACACACGCGAAATTATCGGAAAAGGAAAGGCAGGCGGTGAACATCACCCCGGGCCTTATCAGGGTTTCAGTGGGACTGGAACACAGGGATGATATCCTTAACGATATACTGCAAAGTCTTGATAAATGCTGAAGATTGTAAGGGCAATGCCCGGCTATGATGGTTATCTATAGGTTCTTTCAGGGGATAATAAAACAGGTGGTCCGCCCGTAGTCTTACCAGTACCATCCTGCTATTTGCCAGCTGTTTATATTCATCCGAAAGCCCGGCAATACAATTGATTTCTTCCGGGTCGGTTACTATACATGATTTGCCCGACAGGTGCAGATAGAAATTCTTCCCTTTTTTATAAAAGTCGAGGCGGGAGCGAAATTCTTTTTCAAATTCATTTATATGTTGCTTCGGCCTGCTGATGAAGAACCAGACCTGACCGATCTCATCTACGTAAAGCGCATTGACGATAGAAGTAGGAAATTTTAATACGGAACATCCGAGGTCGAAGAAGAGAGCCTGTTGCAGTTCCATGATTTTCTCTTGCAGGAAGGAGATCTTTGAGTGGTGAAACATGCCCTGGTTTTGAAGATAATATCTCAAAACTGGTACCAATTGCTAACAGGACTTATTCTGTGCGGGAGAAGGCCGTTATACTGATGACGAGGAAAATACTCTACAACCGTATTAAAAATTCCTGTGAAAACAATGGCCAGGCTGTGGCACATGAATTTAATCCCGTACCGCGAATATTTCAATTCTCACCGCTATTTCAATTTTACAGCTATGCCAACAACAATATCAAAAACTAAAAAGACACCCGCCGCTAAAAGCAGCCGTAATACGAATACCACCACTACCTCTGGGTCCCGGTCCTCATCACGGGAAATGGGTGGGCATGACAATTCCCTCCTCGAAAAATTTCTTCTGGATTCGTTAAAGGATATTTATTGGGCCGAAAAACATCTCACAAAAGCACTTCCGAAGATGAAAAAGGCCGCTACCTCGGAAGACCTGCAAAACGCTTTCGACGAACATCTTTCCGTTACTGAAAATCATATCAAAAGGCTGGAAGAGGTATTTGATATGCTTGGTAAAAAAGCACAGGCCAAAAAATGCGAGGCGATGGACGGGCTGGTGAAAGAGGCCGGTGATATTACGGAAGAGACAGAAAAAGGTACATCAACACGCGATGTTGGTTTAATTATGGCGGCTCAGAAAGTGGAACATTACGAAATCGCTACGTATGGCGGTCTGGTTCAGCTTACGAAAATACTCGGCCTGAGTGATGCTTCGGATCTTCTCGCCCAAACGTTGAGCGAAGAAAAAGAAGCTGATCAGACCCTTACGTCGATTGCGGAAAACCATGTGAATATGGACGCAGAACAGGAAGGCGATGAGGCAGGAAAAAATAAATAATATTTAAATAGCTGCTGTAACAGGCAGTGGGTTTAGGGGTTAAAGTCAGGCCGTTGCGCCTGGCTTTTTTATAAAACTTAACTCCCAACTGGTGAAATCAACTAACAGCCGTTCAGGAATAAAAGAAAAGGAAAAGGAGCCAAAGATTGTTGTGCTATCTCATAAGGAATTTTTGAAAATAGACCGGGATTATGAGAAAGCGGCTGAAGTGGCCGCCCTGGTGTACGTGGATGTGCACTCGAAAGGCATTGACCGGATAAAAAAGGGGAAAGGCTTTAGTTACAGGTACGAAAATAAACTCCTCACGGAGAAAGCGCAGCTGGAACGGATCAGGAAACTTGTAATTCCTCCTGCATGGACCGAAGTATGGATCTGCCCTCTTGCCAATGGTCATATTCAGGCTACGGGGCTGGACCTTCGTAAACGGAAACAATACCGCTATCATAATTTATGGAGTGCATTGCGGGAGGAAACGAAATTTCACCGCTTATATGAATTTGGAAAGGCATTGCCTTCCCTGCGGGCGCGCCTTGAAAAAGATCTATCCCTTAAAGAGCTTTGCCAGGAAAAAGTGCTGGCACTGGTCGTGAGCCTGATGGAGCGCACTTATATCCGCATTGGCAACAGCGGTTATGAAAAATTGTATGGCTCATACGGATTAACGACCATGAAAGATAAACATGTTGCCATTGAAGGAAGCGATATCCGTTTTTGTTTTAAAGGTAAAAAAGGGGTAGAGCAGGAAGTGTCGTTAAAAAACAGAAAATTAGCCAACGTGGTAAAAGCCTGCAGGGATATTCCCGGAAAGGAATTGTTTCAATATTTCGATGGCGAAGGAAACAGGAAAAGCATCGATTCGGGAATGGTGAATCATTATCTTAAAGAAGCGATGGGGGGACAGGAATTTACTGCAAAGGATTTTCGCACCTGGGCCGGCTCACTGAATATTTTATGGGCTTTTGGTTCGATAGGAGAGGCGGTTTCAGAAGCGGAAAGCAGGAAAAATATTGTGGAGGCCTTAAACGAGGTGAGCAAAAAATTGGGCAATACCCGGACCGTTTGCAGGAAATACTACGTTCATCCGGGATTAATACGGCTGTATGAAGAAAATAAATTGAGCCAGTATTTGAAAAAGCTCGATAAAATAGAAGAACCGGAAATGCCTGACGGCCTGACCGGTTCTGAACTAATCTTAATGAAAATATTAAAATATTTGCAGGAGAGTCCTCCTGCGCGGGATAATTGACTATCCTTTCTTAGCGGGTCTTCCTGCTTTTTTCGGACGGCCAGCCGCTTTTTTCTTAGCTGCTTTTTTTGCTGCTTTCTTAGCGGGTCTTCCTGCTTTCTTTGCTGCTTTTTTAGCGGGCCTTCCTGCTTTCTTAGCGGGTCTTCCTGCTTTTTTTGCTGCTTTCTTGCCAGCCTTTTTTGCTGGTCTTCCTGCTTTCTTTGCCATAATTGAATTTTTTGGGTTAGCAAATAAAAATTAAAATTCCGGGGACTAAGATAATACAAAAAAAATAATTAAGTAATTATCTGAAAAAAACCGGCAAATATGGGCTTTAAGCCACGGCACAACTTTTTAATGAGTATGGAAAATATCTGTTCATTTTTAAAATTATCTTATGGCAACTAACGACAATTTAACAGAAGAATTAAATGACCTTATCAGAATAAATAACGACCGGATTTCCGGCTATGAAAAAGCTTCCGATGAGGCCCGGGATATAGACGTAGATCTTAGGGCAGCTTTTTCAAGAATGGCAGAGGAAAGCCGTCAATACGCGGCAGAACTTACCCAGGAAGTTGTGCGGCTGGGGGGTGAGCCCGCCACGGGCACAACCAGTGCGGGGAAAATATATCGGGTCTGGATGGATGTAAAAGCAACATTTACCGGAAACAGCAGGCAGGCGATTTTGGAAAATTGCGAATATGGAGAAGATGCTGCACAGAAAGCATATGCTTCCGTATTAAGTTCAGATGCGGAAATGAGTGGAGCAACGCGGCAGCTTATTACGAGCCAGAAGGCCTCGCTTAAGACATCCCACGATTTGATAAAAAAATACCGGGATCTGCACGCTGCGGTGAACAAGGCGGCCAAATAACTCAACAGTTGTATAAATTTGTAATTCATGAAATGTGAAAGCCGGTTAATTTTAGCCGGCTTCTTTTGATTGCAAACATTTTTAAAAGATTCAGCTATGATTGTCAACGAAAACAACAGCATGCCGTACATGAAGAGCCTTTCTTCGTGCCTTGAAAAAATGATAGCCGACGGCTATACGGATGATTTCAGGGCGCTGCCGGAGGGCCTTAAATCATTAAGAACGGATAAAATTTATCAGCCCGACAACGTTCGCGTGGTAAATTATTACCGGTTCGAAGGCGTTTCCAATCCCGACGACATGTCTATTTTATATGTTATAGAAACAAATGATGGCGGGAAGGGTACGCTCGTGGATGCGTATGGGCCTTACGCCGATGCAGATGTCAGCAGCTTCATTCTGGAGGTGGAAAGGATGCAAAAGAAGGCGCCCAGATCAGAGGAATAATTCTTGCGTAATATTTTCCACAACAAAAACTCCTTTTATGGACGTAAATGATAAACAGGAATCGATCAGGAAATTTAAAGAGCTGGTTAAAGACGTGAACATATGTATGTTTACCACCCTTGATGATCATAGCCGCTTATTCAGCCGGCCAATGTCTACCGCAAATATCGATGAAGAAGGGAATGCCTGGTTCTTTACAAACGAATTTTCGGAAAAAATCCAGGAGGTATCAAAAGATAATACCGTTTACCTGATCTATTCCCATCCCGGTAAAAACGTGTATGTATCGGTAAAGGGTACATGTACGGTCGTTCTCGACAAAAAAAAGGTCGACGCGTTATGGAACCCGCTGCTTAAGGCCTGGTTTCCGGGCGGAAAGGAAGATCCGAAGCTATGCCTGGTGAAAGTGACAACCGAAGAAGCACATTACTGGAACAGTAATTCCGGAAGCATGGGCGTTTATTTTAAGATGCTGAAAGCCATCGCCAACAGGGAAAAATATAAGGAAGAGGATATGGGAAAGCTTAAGCTTTGATGCCGGAACAATATAATTTATGTAAAACCGTTTAGGTTTATTGATTATAAATATCCGCGATATGAAAATTATGAAAACTCTCCTACTTATCCTTATTGGCGCTGCCACTATCGGTTCATTGAATTCCTGTAAAAAGGAAAATGGCGCAAGCGCCGAGGACATTGCTAAAGCGAATGATTTTAAGGCATTTATCGAAGGAAAAAACTTCCAGATATCCGAATACTATTCTGATATCCCCATCGATTATGATCCTAATGATACAGTGGCCGCAAGTACCGACCTCTGGCGTTATGTGAGCCTTTGGATCAAGGATGATCTGAATTCATTTAATACGCAGACCGGCAAAGTAACAATTGTCCAGGGCACCCATAAAATAGAAGGAATGGACGAGGATACCCTTACTTTCGATTTTTCTATCGGAGCCGACAATACCGGGGCTTATTTTAATTTTCTTAACTACCAGTATAAACCATTAAGGTACCACCTGGTAAGTTTCACCGATTCATATTTCCTGGTATATGTCGACTGGGTGCAGGGATCGAAGGTGTACACCAAGTTTTCCGTAGTCAATTAATTTAAATTATAAATCTTTTTCTTTCGGGGTGTGCCGCAGGCATACCCCGTTTTTATTAAGAGGCTTTTTTCCGTTTTGTTTCCAGGCTGGCTTTTAATTGGTGCATCAGGTCTTTTGATCTTGAATGAACAACCTTCATTGCCGGAACGTTGATTTTTTTACCTTTTGCCTTGGCGGCTATCAGTTTCATTAATTCATCCGAATAAGTGTCCCGGTACTTTGAAATATCGAATTTGGCGCTGAGCTGCTCTATCAGGGCCGTTGCCATTTTTAGCTCGGCGGGCTTGCTTGCAGGGGATGGAATTTTAAGCTCGTCGGGTTTCCTGATTTCCTCCTCAAAGCGGATCTTTTGCAGAATGAGCATGTCTTCGTAAGTTTTTAGCAGGGAAAGGCTCTCCTTGTTTCGTAACACGAATCTTGCCAGGCCCGATTTCCCCGTTTTTTTCAGGGCATCCCGTAACAGCACATAGGCCTTTTCGCCTGACTTCTGGGGTTCGAGGTAATAAGGCGTTTCGAAATACATCGAATTCACCTCGGTTTCCTCCACAAACTCAATAATTTCTATCATTTTTGTTTTCTCCGGGCTGGCTCTTTTGAAATCCTCATCATCGAGAATAACATACTGGCCGTTATAATTGTACCCTTTTACAATATTCGCGTAGGGCACAACCTTGCCTGTTTTTTCGTTGATTCGCTGGAACCTGATATTCGAGTGGTCTTTTTTGTCAAGCATATCGAGGTCCAGCTCGCTTTGCTGGGTGGCGCTGTATAATTTTACCGGGATATTCACCAGTCCAAACCCGATGGCGCCCGTCCATAATGATCTCATAGTAAGTTTTCCAAAAAAATGCTAAAACTTTATGCCAGTTCAGATGGCGGGAAAGGTGATGGTGAATTCCGTGCCTTTGTGTAGTTCCGACTCCACTTCCACGCGGCCCCCGTGTGCCTGGAAAATATTTAATGAGGACGCCAGGCCCAGGCCCAGGCCATTCCTTTTGGAGGTAAAATAGGGTTCAAACAGTTTGGAAAGATTTTCCTCGGCTATGCCGCTGCCGTTATCCCCGATTTTAACGATATGATTGTGCTTATCGCTGTCAATTGAAATGAAGAGCAGGCCTTTATCCTCTTCCATCGCTTCTATCGCGTTGATAATGATATTTAAAAATGCGAGTTTCAGTTTTTCCCCGTCCGCTTTGATGAAGGCCGGGGTTTTGGCATAATTAATCTGCAATTTTATCTTTTGCAGTGTTATTCTGTCGAGTGCCACGGTAATGCTTTCATCGATGATCGCTTGCAGGGATTTATTATGTAATGAAATTTCTGCGGGGCGCGATGAGTTGAGCAGTTCGGTAATGATGTCGCTGATTCTTTTGCTGTTGCGCTGCATGATCTCGATATACATTTCGGTGTCTTCCGTTTTGCCTATTTCATGGTGAAGCTGTTCAAGTGAAAGATTTATATTGTTTAATGGGTTCCTTACTTCGTGCGCAAGGGTTTTTACCAGCCTTCCCGTTGCTGCCAGTTTTTCGGCCTGCAGCGTGGCTTTTTCCGCTCTTTTCAGTTCGGTGATGTCGTGCAGAAGACCATGGATAAACAACTCGTCTGATCTGTCTCTTTCCGCAGAGAGTGACAGAATGCAATTTTTCCGCTCTCCATTTTTTGATTGCAGCTCGATCTCCCGGTCATACACCGATCCGCTGCTGCTTAACTGTTCCGCGATGTATTTGTTTTCTTTTTCATCGAGAAGATCATACAGGCTCAGGGATAATAGTTGTTGTTTCGAGTATTGCAATAACTCCGATGCTGCGTTATTTACATCCATGAACATGAGTGTATCGGAAGCCAGGAATACGGCGTCTTTGGACCGCTCAAAAATGTTTCGGTATTTTCTTTCATTTGCGCGAAGCGCTCTCACGGTCTCCGCTCTTTCCAGGGAGTATCTTATACAGCGTTCTACTTTTTCAACCGTAAGTTCCGATTTAATAAGGTAGTCCATCGCTCCGGCCTGCATTGCTTCGCGGTCGATAATCTGGTTTCCTTTTCCGGTCAGCAATACCATCGGTTCCTCGCATTGCAGGGCTACCGCTTCTTTTATCAGGTCAAGGCCCGTTTTCGCTCCGAGGTAATAGTCGATGAAATAAAGATCGTAGTTGCGTTGTTTGATATGATCAATGGCGTCGCGGTAGCGGAAGCACCAGTCGATCTGGAATTTGCTATCGGTAATTTTTTTTATGTATTCGCTTGTTATAAAAAAATCGTCTTCATCATCGTCTATGATCAGGATATTTGTCGGCTGTTGATTCATGTTATTCGTGAGTATCGGTTTGGTGTTGAGGTAGAATAATAGTAAAGGTTGCGCCTGCGCCCGCAGTGCTTTCTGCGTATAGAACGCCCTTATGATTATCAACGATTTTCTTGCAGATAGCCAACCCTATACCCGATCCCGGGTATTCAACTTTTCCATGCAGGCGCTGGAATATCTGGAATATTTTTAAGGCATACTGGGGCTCAAAACCGATGCCATTGTCCTGCACGGTGATCAGAAAGGCCCCTTCATCTGTTTTTAAGTGATAATTCTCCTTTTCCGTCCTGGAAAGTTCCCTTCCTGTCACTTTTATCTGCGGATTTTCTACCGGCTTCCGGAATTTTATGGCGTTGCTGAACAGGTTGGTGAATAACTGCTTCATCTGAAGGGGAATGGCAGATATTACGGGAAGTTGTCCACATTCTATTACGGCGCTGTTTTCTTCTATTTTTAATTCGAGATCGGCTTTTGCCTCTGCCACTATAGCGTTCAAATCCGTTTGAATGAATGGCTCGCTGTTTCTCCTGGTTCTTGAAAATTCGAGAAGATTGTCTATCAGCATGCGCATATTGCTGGTTGCAGCCAGCATACGGGTAAGATACATCTGCACATCGGGTTCTATATTCTGTGGCAGCTTTTCTTTTAGCCGCTCACTGAAGGAAGTGATCTTTCTTAATGGCTCCTGCAGATCATGAGAAGCGACGTATGCAAATTCTTCCAGTTCCTTATTCGACCGGTCCAGTTCCCTGACTTTATTTTCCAGTATCTTCTGAATCCGCTCTTTCTCCTGCACAATTTTCTTGTAGTCTGAGAGGTTGGGTTCCGGTTCACCTTCGTTACCTGAGGGTTTATTGTCCAGAGCAGCGTTCATGTGGCTTAGTGATTATTAAATTCCTGGTATTGTTTCATTTTATTGTACAGCGTTTTCCGATCGATATTTAATAGTTTGGCGGCCTTGCTTTTATTGAAATTAGCCTGCTTAAGCGCTTCGATTATCATTTCATATTCGGCGTCTATGCTTACAGCTTTAAGGGTGGTTTCGTCAAGTATCGTTCTGCCGGGGATACTGTGATGATTAGTGTGCGGGGCCGTAACGGCGACCGGTATGGCTGCGGGCTCATTGCCGGTATCAAAAGACAGTTTATTGAAGTTGACGATTTCAAATGGCAGCGAGCGGTCTTCGATATATTCGCCGTCTGTAAGCAACGTTGCTCTCTTCACCACATTTTTTAGTTCGCGAAGATTGCCATACCAAATGTATTTAAGGAAGATGTCTTCCACCTCCGGTGAAAATCCTTTCACTTTTTTGTTCAGTTCCTCGTTGGTCAGATTAAGGAAATGTTTTGCGAAGATCATGATATCGCTTTTGCGCTCGCGCAACGGGGGAATCGTCATGCTGAATTCGTTGAACCGGTGAAAAAGATCTTCCCTGAATTTTCCTTTTTTCGATGCTTCCCACAGTGGCTCATTGCTGGCTATGATAATGCGTACGTCGAGATCGATATCTCTCGTGCCGCCCACTCTGCGCATGCGCCGCTCCTGTACCACGCGCAGCAGCGACACCTGTATGTCGTAGGAAAGGTTAGCGATTTCATCGAGAAATATTGTGCCGCCGTTAGCCAGCTCAAAGCTGCCCGTTTTCTGGTTAAGCGCTCCGGTAAATGCGCCTTTTTCATGCCCGAACAATTCACTTCCCGCCAGCTCTTTGCTCAAAGCGCCGCAGTCGATAGCTATAAAAGGCTTTGAACTGCGCTTGCTTCGTTTATGTATTTCCTGCGCAATGGCTTCCTTACCGCTTCCGCTTTCGCCGTAAATGATTACGCTGTAATTGGTGGGCCCCACCAGCTCTATCTGCTGCAGAATTGATTTAAACGCCAGGCTGTCGCCAAAAATATACTGGCCGCTGATGACCAGGTTTCCTTTCTTTTCCTTCTTCTCTTCCCCCTCTTCTGCAGGCTGACGGTTCTGTGTCGCGGCTGGTGCAGTACCGGCGCTGGTGTTTGCATTTTCGAGCGCCTTCCGGATGGTGAGAATAATTTCATCGGGGAACAGGGGCTTTGTTACATAATCGTAGGCTCCCAGCTTCATCACTTCCACCGCCGTCTTAATATCACTATAGCCGGTGATGATGATCACGGGCACAGCCGGGTACTTTTCTTTT
>JBGAJL010000189.1:0-3417 GCA_044224935.1 Flavitalea sp. | reverse complement strand
ATCAATATCGTGTTGCAACGAGTATTTTTTACAACCAAACCAATGCAAATTATGCAAAAAACTGCTTTATTGGTGAAGGCCTCCCCCGAACCGGGAAGTCATCGCTTTTGCGCAAATTTTTTTCTTGCGATGAAACTAACCTTTGTATTACTGACTGCTGCGCTCTTACAGGTTCACGCGTCGGCCGTGTCTCAAGCCGTAACACTTTCCGGGAAGGATATGCCGTTGAAAACGGTCTTTTCGGCTATAGAAAAGCAAACTGGTTTTGTAGTGCTTTCCAATAGGGAAGATATCGAAACAGCCAAACCACTTACCCTGAATGTGTATGATATTCCGCTGGAAGATTTTTTGAAGATCATTCTGAAAAATGAATCGCTCAATTACAGGATTGACGGAAGAACAATTGTTCTTAGCAGAAAATCCGGCGCCGCTATCAGTAGTAACCGGCCCGACAGGTACCCCGAGCTTGCTCCGCCCCAACTGGTATCGGGCAGAATCACCGATTCCCTGCTCCGGCCCATCGAAGGCGCTTCTGTTAAATTAATGCCTGGCAACAAAGGCGTTACCACATCGGCAGATGGCGTTTTCACGTTAAATAATGTAGCGCCCGGTAATTATACGCTGGAGATATCTTACGTTGGCTATGAAACGATAACAAGACGGGTATCGGTAAACGCTTATTCCCCGCTGCAACTGGGAACAATTGTTCTGAAGGCTGTCTCTGTAGATCTTTCAAGCGTTGAAGTTATCTCTACCGGCTATCAGACCCTGTCCAAAGAAAGGGCCACCGGTTCATTTACCACTATTTCTCCGGAAATATTACGTGCCCGCGTAGAAACAAACGTGTTAGACAGGCTCGAAGGTGCAGTGGCTGGTCTGTATATGACAAACGGAAATGTCAACATCCGCGGGTTGGCTACGCTATACGGGACTCAGGCGCCTCTCTTTGTTGTAGACGGTTTTCCTTACGAAGGGGATCTTAATTTTCTTAACCCTGATGATATAACCAATGTCACCGTGCTGAAAGATGCGGCAGCCGCCTCCATTTATGGTGTGCGCGCTGCAAACGGCGTGATCTCGATTACAACAAGATTGGGAAATGCCAGGCAAGCGCGTATAAACGTCAATAGCACAATGTACGTTAATCCTATCCCGGACGCTTCTTACCTGCATTTATTGAACAGCAGCCAGATGGTTGATCTGCAAAAGGAATTATTTAATATGGCTCACCCCAGTTACAGCGATTATATACAACGTGCGGCGCAGCCTAAAGCGGTCGAAGCATTGTATCAATTCGACCAGGGAGAGATAACACAGGCACAACTCGATGCGAGGCTTAACGAATTAAAAACGTACAATGGCCAGTCGCAGGTAGAAGATCTGCTGATGCGCAAAGCTATTATGAATAAGGAAAGCATCTCTATAAGCGGTGGTAATAATTTTAATCAGTATGGAATTAATATAAATTATACCGGCAATAAAGGCAATGATATCCGCACAAGTGATGACAGGGTAAATATTGGTATCAACGATAAAGCGCAGGTATTCAAATGGCTCAGTGCGGAAGGTGGAATATTTGCAAATCTTTCAAAATCCGTCGGATCACCGGTTTCCGGAGAAGGTTTTTATTATAATATGCCCTATGAAATTATCAAGGATAAAAACGGCAACCTTGTTCCCTGGAACTATCGTAAATCACAATATGAGATCGATCGTCTGGTGAATCTTGGATTGCTTGATGAAACGTTCAATCCACTGAATGAGCTCGATAAATCGGATATACGCAGTTCTTCGCAATATTTTCGCGTACAGGGTGGCTTTAATATAAAGCTCACCAAAGACCTGAACATCGACCTGAAATACCAGACAGAGCAGGGGGGAAGTTATTACAAGAATTATAATAGTGCCAATTCTTTTTTCTCAGAAACGATGGTCAATGATGCCACGACAATCGAAAACGGAGATATTGTAAAAAATATTCCCGATGGCGGCCAGATCAGGGAGGTGCGCGGCGATTCAAAATCGTATACTGCACGCGCACAATTGAATTTTGATAAAGCTATAAGCAATGATCATCAATTAACGATACTCGCAGGCGCGGAGCGTCGTGCGGTTAAGAATAGCTCAACAAGGGTGCACCAGCTGGGTTATAGCGACAACAATCTTCAGTTTCAGCCTGTGGATTATGTGTTGATCAGTAATCTTAAGGGTACAGAATCGATCAATAGCGATTATAATTACAGGTATAATGATGAAAACTCTTTCACCTACACGGAGGATCGCTATGTATCGTTCTACGGCAATTTTGGATACAGCTATAAAAGAAAATATAATCTCACTGGTAGTGCCAGAATAGATGAATCTAATTTATTTGGTGCGGATCCCAGATACAAATATGTGCCATTGTGGTCCGTTGGCACGAGCTGGCGTATGTCGGAAGAGTCTTTCCTGAAACCGGTTGACTGGCTCAATAATTTGAACCTTCGCCTTACTTATGGTATCGGCGGAAACGTCGCCCGCCAGGTAGGCCCCTACCTGCAGGCAACATCGGCGTATTTTACTGAAACCGAAGCCATAGCTACCAGCATTCTTTATCCACCCAACCGCTTGCTGAGATGGGAAAAAACGGCTACTACAAATATCGGCCTTGACTTTGGTATTCTGCGCAACAGGATTTCCGGTTCATTTGATTATTATAAAAGGAACACCTCCGATCTGCTTGGTGAAAAGAGAATAGATCCCACCAACGCATTTGCTACCGCGTTGATTAATTACGGCAGCCTTACCAATAATGGATTTGAAGTGGCTCTTAACACGGTAAATACCGATGGAGCATTCAAATGGAACAGTCGTATTGCGTTCGGTCATAACAAAAACAAAATGACCCAGATTGCCCCGACATCTGAATCGATCTACTCTTATGTGGACGGTTTTGGCGCACTGCGGATCGGATATCCAATGAATAGCTTATTTAATTTCCGCTCGGCAGGACTGGACCCTACCAACGGTACACCACTCGTATATGATAAAACGGGAAAAGCGGTAGCAAGCTACGATCAGACCGGTTCTATTGTTGCAACGATGACCGATGTGGATGCACTGGTTTACGGAGGCACAATGGTTCCCACCTATTCACTCGGATTTACCAATACATTCAACTACAAACGCTTTACGCTGAATGTAATGCTGATTGCTAACGGTGGTAATGTAATGCGTGATGCCGTTCCTTCCATACTGACGAACAATATCGTTAGCCGTAATGTAGATAACAGGGCAATAAACTTCTGGCGGAAACCAGGTGATGAGAAAATTCCCGGTATCCAGCCTGCTCCCTATCTTAAAAATACCGACTATACATATCTCTCTTATATCTGGTATTCTACCGACATCAACACTTTGAAAGCGGACTATGTCAAA
>JBGAJL010000068.1:0-22813 GCA_044224935.1 Flavitalea sp. | reverse complement strand
GTCGAACGAAGAATTTAAGATCGCTTCGGAGAAATCGCCATTAGGCAGAAAATCGGTCCATTGCCGCTGACCCTGGAAGCCGGAAAGCAATGCATGATGGCCGTTAGCTTCTTCTCCAAAACCCATTTCCCTGAGCTTTGGATTGCCGGTCATGAGATCGCGGATAATGATAGTCATCTTTACCACATATTCCCAATCCTTATCTTTCTGTTCGCGTGAAAATTGTTTTTCTTTTGCATTCTGATCAGGTCCTTCCTTGCAATGTTCTTTTGTCCATTTCAGCGCACGGGCAAATTCTTCCTGGTCGAAAATGTTTTTTTCGATGCGTCTTATCAGTTCACTCGAATCAACATATTCGTTGCGCATGCCAAAATATTCCTGGAACAGCGTATTATTTACGATTGCTCCGGCGATACCCATTGACACGGATCCGATAGCGAGATAAGATTTTCCCCGCATCAGTGCAACAGCGAGGCCGGCTTTGGCGAAGCTTAATAATTTCCCGCGCACATCGGCAGGAATCGCCTCATCGCCCAGATCCTGCACATCTCTTCCATAAATACCGAAAGCAGGAATTCCCATCTGATTATGCGCTGCCAGCGTTGCCGCCAGGTATACGGCGCCGGGCCGTTCAGTGCCATTGAAACCCCAGATCGCCTTGGGCACCTGAGGATTCATATACATTGTTTCGCTGCCATAACACCAGCAGGGGGTCACTGAAAGCACTACGCCTACATTGCTTTCGCTAAATGCCTGGTCACAGGCAGCCGCTTCGCTGACGCCGCCGATACAGAAATCGGGGATGATACATTCAACGGGGCTGCCATCAGGATATTTTAGTATCGATTTGTACAGCGCCGCAACGTTATGCGCCATCTTCATGGTCGTTTCTTCGAGGGACTCACGTACCCCTCCAAGTCTTCCGTCAATTATCGGCCGGATACCAATCTTCGGATAACTCATCTTCTTATTCATTTGAAAACATTTTACGAATATCATTTAGAGAAGCGCCCAATAACTTCAGAGATACTTCATTCAGAGCCGGTTCAGATCCGGTGAAATGAAAAACTGAATGGGTGTGGGACAACGACTGTCCCTGCTTCAGGAAAGCCGCGGGAGAAACACTTTCCAGTTCATAGAACGGGCCCATCTGGCTTCCGTCTGCAAGCGGACCGTCGTTATAAGCATTTACCGCATCGCCCGAAAAAGGTGCGCGATCTGTTCTCCATTCCTGGTTCAGGTATTTTGCAGAAGGATCAATTTCAAATTCCACGATGGTTAATACTTTGTGCAGGGCATCATAACTTCCTGCCATTGGTTTTGATTTAGACGGGTGAATACCCAGTTTGCCACGACTTTTTCCATCTGCCTTAAAATACAATACAGAATCAGTATGTTTTAAACGATCGGCGGAAATCTCACCAAAATAATTAGTCGTTGCCACTTTATCAAATGCCTCCTTGTTCCTGTTTGAAAAAGGTACGAGGATAACCGTTTCGGGCGATGGTTTAAACATATCCAGCATCCAGATGCAAGGCATGCCCGTTTTTTCTGTCCAATCCGTTTTACCTGTATTGGTAATGGAGTTGTGAGTTGTATAGCCCACAACCTGCAATGAATCGTCTGCGGAAAGATGGAGACTGCTGAACACCTCGGGCTTTGCGATAATCTCCACTTTCCTGTCTATTTTCAGGGACAGGTTGGTGCCCGCATAATTTTGAACGGCCATCTCCTTATGCATGGTCACCGACTGGCTGTCTTTTGCATCGACATCCCAGCTTTCCGTGTCATATGCAGGGGGTGTTTTCCAGTTCGCAAATTCCATCTTTGCACCGGGCTTAAAAAACAATGAGAATTTTCCACCTTCGGGTCCGAGCCACAGCCGGTTTTCGCCGCCATAGGCATTCATATGCTCATCGGTTTTGGCATCGAAAGCTTTGTAATTAACCCATCCGAAACTCAAGCCGCTGTCTCCCGCAGCGGTTGAAGTGAAAACCTTTCCCTGATATTTTGGAGAAACGATTACCTGGGCGCTTCCCGACGTCAGCACCACCGGGTCATCGTGTTTTTTTAGAAATGCCAGATCATAACCGAAGCTGCCTTCCTTTGCTCTCGCAGAAGCATCAGCGGATGCTGATGAAGTCTGTTCATGATTATTGTCATTGCACGAAGCAGTTATCGACATAATCACTATTGGAAAAATATACTTTAACATATTATGGTTATTAATTGACATAATCAATTCACTTCAAGCTGGTCTTTGGTGGGGAACTTTGGATAAGGACCATGGGGGCCAGTCTGATACCAGAACACTGTTGAAGCAATATCATCCTGCAATGGAAGATACCTGCCGCCTGAGCGCCAGCCCAACGCCTGTATCGTCACTTTCAAATTTTTTTCAAAGCGGATCGGGTCGGTAATATGCCAGCGATACATTCCGAAACGTTGCTGGGATTGATAATGCCCGTCGCCTTTGATCACCTGATGCAGGCCTGTGTAAGCAGTTGAAAATTCTGTGTATTGCGTTTCTTCTGTTCCATTAGGCATTTTTTGTTTAGTGTCGAAATCATAGGAACCACAGAAATAATCTTCTGTTCCCGTTCCGCAGATCGTAGGAAATTTTCCGTCATCGTCCATGAAGAATTTAATTTCTCCTTCTCCCCACCAGCCGTTGTTATGCACGCCATAAGCGATATACGTTCCAACATATTGACCCCTGCCCTGCACGTTATCAAGCAATACGTAATCTGTTTTATAGGGAAGAGGGTTCACGCGCCTGAACTGGGCGTGAAAATAAGCAGCGTCTTTTGGCACTTCAGTTTCTATATAATCGATCTGGTAATAGAGATACATCTGTTCGTCGTCGATGTTTTCCATCGTGATCCTGCATTTCTTACGAAAAGGCATAGGCCAGTAGCAGTTGAAAGCGCTGCCCGGGTTTACGCAAACGGCGGAGGAATTGAGGTGAGCGTACTTACCCCATCCCATTCCGAAAAAATCACCCACGGGCACTTCGACTGAAGGTTCCTTTTCATCATCCCAATAGAACCGCAGAATAGAATAGCGCCAGTTGCCGGTAGGTGTCATCCAGATATGCTGGATAGATCCCTGCCCGTTAATTTCTGCAAGCGTGAACGTAGTATGAGGCTTGATGACTACACTGGGACTTACCTTCCATCCCTGTCCCAACTCACGGGAAGCATTGCTGCCGGTGCCGCTTGTGGCCATGCCGCCCTTCCCCTTTTCACCTGTAAAATTTTCAGGACTTATCGAGCGTGATTTTGCAGGCGACAGCCTGTATAAATTATTTAAACCGGATTCAATTCCATTGAAAGGAGTCTGCTGCGCGTTTCCGGATAAAGCCGCTACAACCAGTGCAGGCAAAAGGATCTTCTTGATCATTTTTTCGATTTTATAGTGAGACAATGAATGTTAATCGTTTAACATGATTAGTCAAAAAATTTAAACTGCCTTTCTACGTTTCGGCGCGGAACTTTCCCGCACAACGAGCTCGGTATCCAATTCCACGATCGTTTGCCTTGCCGAAGGATGACGGATGTTTTCAATCAGTAATCGCACGGCCTCGTCGGCGATGGCTTCCAGCGGCTGGCGTATATAGCTGACCGGTGGATCGAAAAGATCGAATGCATCGTTCTCGTCAAAGCTTAGCACGGCCATCTGCTGCGGCACATCTATCTCCATTCTGTTCAGTTGTTTCAATCCTTCAATAGCCAGTGAATGGGTGGCAAAAAAAATCGCGTCAGCATCGTCTTTCTCCACCAACTGCCGGATCATCATGGGCACTTCTTTCTCCATTTGCTGATAGGCCACGGAAATCAGTTTCGCGGGCAACCGGCTTTCTTTTAATGCGGCCCGGTAACCCGCCGTTCTTTCGTTAAAATGACTCATGCCCGTGTCTTTGTAGGTGACCAGGGCGATGCGCTTGCGGCCGGCTTTTATGAGTTGCCGCGTAGCAGTATAGGCCGAATCATAATTACCGATCCGCACACTATTTACATTCAGATTCGAAAAATACCGGTCGATCAGTACGAAGGGAACTTTTTTCTTTTTCAGCATGCGAAGCTGATCTTCAGTAGAAGCCACAGGAGCGATGATAAGGCCGTCTACCTGGCGATTAAGAAATGCTTCGATAAGCAATCCGGATTTGTCGGCATTTTCATCGGTACTGGCGAAGATCACGGTATATTTCGATTTTTCTGCCTCGTGCTCGATGATCCTTGCAATACGGGAGAAGAAGGGATTGGAAATGTCTGCCACCATCAGGCCGATCGTATTTGTCCTGCCGCTCTGAAGGCTTTTGGCTACCAGGTTAGGAAGATAGTTCATTTCGGCAGCCACTTTTCGAATCTTCTCCGCCTTTTTCGTTCCCGCTCTTCCTTCTTTATTGTTAAGTACATAGGAAACAAGCGCTATGGATACGCCCACCTTTGCAGCAATATCTTTAAGCAGCACTCTCTTTTCCATGCTACCAAGTTCAGGTTAAACGTTTAAAAAGCCAAATTTATTTATCCCTACAGCACCGTTTCACAGGAATTTCTTCTAACCCTACTCGGAATCGACCGCACCACTCATCTCCCACCAGGCAGCAATGGTTTTACTGACAGCCATTTATTCCCTGGAGCGATAATGGCGAGAGAATGAGAATCAGCGTCACGAAATATCCCGCTTTACCACTGATGATGGGTAATCGTGGATGCGGATGAGTCCTCATCGTTAATTTATTTCTGCGATCATCGCCCGCACTTCTTTCTCATCGGCAATATATACATTGCCATAATCACTCACTTCGGCGTTGATATATGTCAATGGATTCCGGGCTTTTATTCTGGCTGAGGAATGGAATTCGGCAGCACCGGAAACCTCAGCAAGCTTTTTAATATTAGACGACTTGACGCCTGCTCCGGGCATAATAATAATTCTGCCATTGGCCTGCCTCACCAGCTGCCCGAGCAGCTCTGCGGCATCGGGTGCGGCAGATTTCTGCCCGGACGTAAGTATACGCTCACATCCCGTACTGATAATATCCTCGAGCGCACGGAAAGGATCGGGCGTGCAATCGAATACGCGGTTACAGGTAACACCCATCGGACCGGCCCATTCCACGATTCTTTTCAGCATCTCCGTATCGATCTCCGCATCGGGCCGCTGTGTTCCCACAGAAATACCATTGCAACCCAGCTCACGACAGACCTGAATATCTTTTCTGATGATCGCGTATTCATCTTCATTATATAAATAATTTCCCGGCCGTGGACGAATGATGGGGTACAACCGGATGGATACTTTTTCACGCGCCTGTTGTATCGTACCATAACTGGGCGTTGTGCCGCCATCGGTGGCATTATCACACAGCTCCACCCGTGCGGCCCCTGCATTTTCTGCTATAATGCACGATTGCAGTGTGAATGCACATACTTCCAGTATTCTTTTGCCCGGCATAATCAATGTATTTAACCGAAATAATTCTTTTCGTTGCCGGAAGATAATCATTAATGCGGGGCTGCAAAGACCACCGGCCATGTATTCCTCAGCGTTTTTTTTACATCGGTCGCGGGAAACGCTTCATATTCAGAAATAAACCCTGTTACGGTTTTTTATAAATTGTATTGCACGCAATAAGCGGCCCCTAATATTCCCGCATTGCTCAGCAGCATGGTAGGCCTGATGGCCACCTTCCCCCATGGCGTCCATGCGTGTTGATGAACTCTTTCGGTCAGATAGGGCAATATTTCCGAATGGTTGTTCATGACGCCGCCCCCCACAACCACCACATCCGGATCATACGCATGTATAAGGCTGATAATGCCGGCCGACCATGCGTCGAGACAATGATCCCTTACGCTGAGCGCCAGATCGTCGTTCTGCCTCGCGGCGCTAAATAAATTTTCAAAGTCAATCACGGGCGCAGCAGACAGGATACTTTTCCCATATCGCGGATCACCGGCGATGATTTCTTTAATGCTCCAGGTAGCGGCATGCGCTTCAAGGCAACCGATATTTCCACAGGTACACGTGCGGCCACGATAATTAACCGAAAAATGGCCACCGAGGCAGCCGGCCTGGAAATGTTTTCCCCGCAATAGTTTTCCTTCCATTACAACAGCGGTTCCTACTCCGGTGCCCAGCGTAACCGAAACAAAATTGTCCGTATCTGTGGCCGCACCTGATTTCCATTCACCTACGGCCGCCATGCGTGCATCATTATCTATATAGAATGGAACCTGCCAGTTCTTTTGCACCCACTCGTCGAGGTTCGCTTCAAGCGCGTCGTCATATTTTTTATTCGTCGATAATATTTTCTTCGCAACGGGATCAACGAGGCCCGGGAACCCGAACCCTATACCGCCAAAATTTTCTTTACTGTATTTTCCCGAGTTGAGCATATCATCGATCGCCTGCCTGATCGCATCGAGATTCTGTTCAAGCCCGCTACGAGAATGTGCCGGTACAAGTCTTTTCTCAAGAATAGTACGCCCGGAAACAAGACCTATTTTAATTCTTGTTCCGCCCAGATCAACGCCTATATAAAATTTGCTCATTATCCTGATTTATTTATCATAAAGACATAACAGTTCGGCGCCTGTTATCCGTTCAGGTTTTAACTGTCTTTGCTATATATCGCAACGATATAGAAGTGATCGTTATCTCGTCCTGAGAACCGGGCCATCCGCTCCCTTCACCAGTATCTTTGAAAATCCCTGCGTGCTGATCGTTTCATAGTCGTGGCCGGCGTCGGAGGGCCAAACGGCCCAGAAAGACAGGATAGAATCGCCGGTGTTAGCGGTTCGATGCGCAGTGTGTCCGGGAATATAATGCACGCTGCCGGGATACATCCTTTCTGTCGAGATGTTGCGTTGTTCGTCCATCAGGATCAGCATTCCCTCCCCTTCAATCGTTGTATAAATCTCTCCCCTGTTTCTGATCCGGTGAAAATGACCTTTGGTCATAAAATATTCGTCGCCTACGGTGCCCGGGAGAATGTTGGTGATTCCGTAAAACAAGCCCCCTTCGGTATTATGCGCTACCGGAAAATAAGATTCAACTTCATATACAACTGCCTCATCATCCATTTTTGCGTATGCTTCCTGATCACTGAAAATATCTCTCAGGTCCTTTATTTTCCTGTTAACCCTGTCGATACCGGGGCCTGTCAATGTTCTTCCCTGTGTAATTACTGTTGCTTTCATCGGGTCGGTCATGTATAATACTTTAATTATTTAAAACGATTTCCGGTCAATCATAATAAAAGGGTTTTCTATTACTTCCCCTTTGCCGGATGAGATCATTTCTGCAATGCTTTTTCCCATTGCGGCAAAATCGGTGGTAATCGTGGTGATGCCATCACCGATCACGCTTTTAAGATTAGTTTCATTATAAGAAAGCACTCCTATATCTTTTCCAAGTACCCAGTTTTTGTCTTTAGCAGTTTTGATGATGTCCACAAGATCATTGTCGTCGATAACGATAAATGCATCGCCTTTTTTTATTTCCGCCGGGTCGATCTTCGAACAGGTTCCGGCAGAAATGATTTTTGTCCTGGAAAATTTATTGAAGCCCGTGATGATATCCTTTGTAGGCAGATTTTGAGGAAATACCAGGAAAAGTCGCCTGTATTTTAACACCAGGTTCTTGGATTCCATCAATATGGAATAAATATCCTTGTCAAAATTCTGGTACACGCCGGAATAATGCCTGCGAAATTCCTTAAAGCCAACGTCTAGCAGGAATGTATTTTTCTGATCGATCCTTGATAAAATGGAAACAACATCCTCATGTAATTCGGGCATAATGATGAACGTGTTGTAATGCGCCGACTGCTCGCGTATAAGCGTTTCGAATAATTTTATGCTGTGATGATGAAAATAAATATCCACCGAACAATTCCCGGGCAGATTGTTAATAATGGCGTTGTAAAGCGTTTCCTTATAAGGGGTAAACGTACTGAACAACAGGAATATTCTTTTCTTCTGGTGCGTCTGCGTACTGGTAACATAATACCCCTTCCCCGGGATGGAATCAATAATACCGGCTGCGCGAAGATCATTATATGCAGTGAACACCGAACCTCTGGCCAGGGAAAACCGTTCTGAAATACTGTTGACGGACGGGAGAATGTCGTTCTGGTTAAGCTCACCGCTGTCTATGCTCCTGTAGATCGACTGAACGATTTGTTTGTAAACAGGCGTTGTCAGTGTGGGATCGATGGTGATCAGTTCCGTTAAACGTTTTTTTACTTTTTTTGCAGGCAAGGGATTAATAATAAGATGCTGAAGAAAATATTTTTTCTGTCGTTTTGCTTTTTACTGAATAGGTAAATCCTTTCTGCACCGCGAATGCACCATACTCTCCTTTTTTATTGATTGCCAGAAAGCCTACCTGGATGTCTTTCGCTTTGGATGCGTTCCTTTTAACGATTCTTTCCACGGCTTCGGTGCATGCCCGCAGGGGCGAAGCGCCGTGGCGCATCAGTTCAACAATCAGGTGCGAGCCAACAATCTTTATCACTTCTTCACCTACACCGCTCGAAGTGGCGGCGCCGGTTTCATTATCTGCATAGAGGCCCGCCCCAATAATGGGCGAGTCGCCCACACGGCCGTGCATTTTATAGGCAAGCCCGCTGGTGGTGCATGCACCGCCTATATTCCCTTTCGCATCAACCGCAATCATACCGATGGTATCGTGATTGGAGATGCCGCCCGGCACCGGGTCCGTTTTTTTATCATATAACCGGTTCTCACTATTCATTTCAGGCTGATACTTCGAGGTATTCAACCATTCCTTCCACATTTTTTCCGCTTCAGGTGTAAGAAGGTTTTCTTTTTTAAAGCCATTTGCGAGCGCAAATTGCAAGGCGCCTTCACCGCATAACACCACATGCGGTGTTTTTTCCATCACCAGCCGGGCCACGGAGATAGGGTGCATAATATACTCCAGGCACATCACCGAGCCCGCATTGTAATCCTCATCCATAATGCAGGCGTCTAGCGTTACATGTCCGTCGCGGTCGGGAAGGCCGCCATATCCAATGCTGTGGTTGGAAGGGTCGGCCTCGGGAATGCGCACACCGGCTTCCACGGCGTCAACCGCACGGCCGCCCCGGCTCAATATTTTCCAGGCTTCCAGGTTGGCCGCCTGACCAAAGTCCCATGTGGAAACTACAATCGGGTTATCCGACATCTCACCCCTTTGCGCCTCGTTCGCAAAACCCGCTGCCGGCAGGGAGGAAGTCAGTATTCCCGCGGTTCCGGCAAGGGAGCTCGTTAGAAAATTTCGGCGTGAAGGCATAACGACTATTTTTATGTACTGGTAGATACCGGTACATAAAAATAGAGTTTTAATTCATATTTCAAAAATTAAATGGGAGAATGCGGGCGAACGGGTGCGGTGATCACGCCTAAGTAACGGCCCATCCAGTAAGGCAGCAGCCATATGTCGCCGGCGCTTAATTCGGACTTCCCGTCATTGCCGCCATCAAGCTGAAACAGATTGGCATTGTGGCGGTGCACAGGTGATTCATCGGGAGGAAGCACTTCTCTGATCGTTTGCCTTCTGAAATTTTCCGGAATAAATTCAATGTCTTTGCGTTGGCTATTCGTGATTTTCCAGGTAAGCAGATCAAGAGGATACCGGCAAAGATAGTCTACCGACTCATTCAGGTCAAAATTCTTTATACCTGTCATCGCAGTGACAATATTCCAGGCAGCTTCCTTTTCGGGACGTTCCGCTTCCCAGTGATCGATAATCGCTTCGCGGAATTTCTTTTTCAGCGTGTCATTAAAAGCATAGCGGTATAAGCCCCAGTATCCCAGAAAGTACATTTCGTCATCGGAGTGATTCCATCCCGAAGACAGCTCCCGGCTCAGCTCATCGGCATCAGCAGGTGCATAACCTATCTCTTTCATCGGTCGCATTAAATTATCCAGATAGCCATACTTCTGCATTAACTCGAATGCTTTGTCTTTATAAATTTTTTTATGCGTGAAATGATACGCTGTCTGCAGCATCGATATAATATTCGATGCAGTGATCTTCCTGTCTCCTACCATCACGGGCCGGGCATTGACATATTCAGGGTTCCATCTCCCCCATCTTGTGGGTTTGCCATCCCAATCGACCAGGTACATATCGTGATCCACAATATGCTGCATGAGTGCATCGATCAATTTAATGGCGCGCGCTTTGAGGTCTGCATCATCGATCAATTCGGCCATCACACCGAAAACAAAAATGTGCCCGATCGCTTCGTCGCTGCTGGTGGTGGATTTCCAATCCCAGAGCGTGTCTTCAGCATTTCTCCACGCCTCCGTATCATGCACTTCATATCCCTTTCTTTCAAATGACCTCGCCGGAAATCCTTTTACGGGATTGATCGTGTAAAGGCGCTCCATCGCATCGAAGGATTCACGGCAGTTTTGCAAGGCATCGGGTGCATGGGTAACGGCATACCTGAACACCTCGGCTCCGAGGTACATAGAAGTCCACAAGCCATCATTATCAGAATCGTCCAGCACGCCTGTTTCAGGATCGCCATTCAGCACATGATTGATAGTAGAATTAAATCCATGACGAAGATGTCTTGCACGAACCTGCGTTTCAAAAAATGCTGCCTTATCCTGGAGGGTCATCGGTTCGAAGCTGATTTTACCAATTCCGTTGCCGGTCAGTATGAGGATATCATTTTTATTTCCTTTAGCTATATCAATCACAGTATCAGAAGGCAGCCAGCGTTCCGAAGCATAATAATCAAATTTTCCATCCCTGCGCTGCATGAACGCCCCCTGTGGAGTACCGAACCAGTAATTACCATTTATTGTTTTAATCACGGAAATATCCGGGCAGGGAAGTTTTGTATTCATTTCTCCAATGCGCCTGCCGGTAGTTGCATCAGCAATAAAATATCCTTCGTGCGTTCCTATAATTAGTCTTTTATGATCGGCGCTTAATGAGAAAGACGTCAGCCCCTGACCCGTTAATTTATTTTCCAGTTTCTGATCATTAATAAAGAATACAGCAATATTTTCTTCCGTAAGCACCCAGAAAGCTTTTCTTACATCATCGTAAAGAATGCTTTTGACCGCGGCGCCCAGGTTCCCTTTCCACGTTTTACCGGATTGAGCAATAAACTGCAACTGCCTGCCGCCCGCAATAAGAAAAGAATGATCCTTTGCCGGACAAAAAATATTTGCGTCAGCTATACTGTGCCGAACAAACAGTTTGCCGGCCCACGCATTGCTGAATACGGCCTCCCTGTCGAGATAAACGAATTGATCCTGGCAGTCAGCTATATCGGTAATTTTTTTATGGGATAATGGTTTATAGGCCGATTCAGCAATTAGCCGGCCAGGATACAACAATGTACCGCCGGAAGGTTTCAACAATCCGTCCTGGGAAAGCACCAGAATATTACCGTTCCGGTCGCGGATAATTTTTTGCAATCGCGTGTTCTCTCTGTCTATTTTGTATTTAACACTAAACTTCTGAAGATAGGTAGTATCCTTATACACCTGCTGTCCGGGAAACGGACGCTGCGCAAAAGAACTATTCAATAAAACAGACACAAACACAATTAAGCGCAGATAAACCATAATAATTTTCTTTTAATAATTGAAAGCAATAAAAAAACAGCGGCGGTAAAAAATATTGCTAATTGATCATTTTCAGATACCGCCCGATCCAATAAGGCAGCAGCCAGAATACAGGCTCACGCTCTACATGGGGGTTACCGCTTACGGCAAGCCAGGGATTTGCGTCCCATCGCACGGCGGCACGAATGCTTGCAGGCGGCAATTCGCTCACCTGGAATTCACTGATATCGGGCCGGTGAACGATTTTTACGTCTTCCCTTTTCGTATGATCAAAATGCCAGCAAACCAGGTCAAGCGGTGTATCTTTTAAAAAATCAATGGAATTGTTCAATTCTACTTTTTTATTTCTCGCATAACAATATAGAAAATTGATCAGCGGATTGTGGTCATCCACCCGTCCCTTCATCCAGTTATCCATGTGCTCTTCATACCAGGCTTTCAATTTGGGGTCTTCCTCGCATCCGACCAGTATAGGATATAAATAACACTGCATGATAACATCGTAATAAACAAACCAGGCAGGATTCTGCTGTGTCAGTTTCGCCATGTTGTCGAGATAGTGATATTCATTGATAAGCTTTAAATAATTATCCTGGTATTTCTGTTTGCCGGTCATAAAATAGGCCAGCTTTAAAAATGCCAGGAGCTCCATTGAATTTTCACTCTGATCGGGTTGCCATTCAGGATCTTCATTTAACGAAGAGGGAGACCACACCGACCAGCGGGTATGCGTGCCATCCACGTCCATCATATTGAAATCATTTTCGAGCAGATGATCGACAATTTTTGAAACATGATCGCGCACCTGCGCCTTTTCCGGTTCATCCGCCGCAAGGATATAATAAAAATAGTAGCCCATTACATGCCCGCACCACTCGTCACTGCTGGCATCTCCCTTCCACAGCCACTGCCCATCCTTACTTTTCCTCCATCGTGTTTCCACGGGCTTGAAGCGCGGCTCTTTAACCAGTTCGTCTGCTTTTTCTTCTTCGGTATATGTCCGGTTGGTATCATGCAGGTCTTTATCCCAGTTTACCGGCACTATGGAGCGTGCGAAATATCCATCTCCGCCTGTTATCTCACGGAGCGTTTTCAAAAATGCAAATGCCTTAGCAGCTTTCTTCCTGGCATCTTCATCACGCGTTACCGCATACCTGAAGCTTTCCATGGTAAGATAATTACCGCCATATTCACCATCGTTGTCATCATCTTCGGGTGACCATGTCGTAGTATCTCCTGCCACTTTAAGATGACACTGCCCGGCGATCCACGGCTCACGGATATGCCGGCGCATCAGCACATCATAAAAATATTGCTGCTTCTCTTCGAGGCTAATCGTTTTTCTTTTTATTGCACTTACTCCTTTTGCAGTAGCAATCCAGGCATTGCCAGAATCATCAAACGCGATATCATTTACCTGGTCATCGAGCAGCCAGCGGCGCGAAAAACGCAATGAATGCGAGCCATCCGGCGCATAGCGCACCACTCCCACCTGTGTGCCTACCCACATCGAGCCATCCGGATCGCGGCGCACCGTGTGAGTATAAACAGTGGGACAACCGTCTTCCGTTTTGATTTCCTGTTTCTTAATGCCATCCTGTAAAAGGGTAATGCCGCCAAGACCCGCGGCCCATAATTTATTTTTATTGTCGAATGCAAGCCCTTTTAAAGCGGCGCTGATCAATGAGGACGTACCGGAAAAATGTTTCGCACCCTTGCTATCACAATAATAGAGACCCACATCGCTTGCAATCCAGAGACCTCCTTTGCCGTCTGAAACAACATCACGCAGCGAACGCGCTATCCGCCAGTTCTTCTTAACAAGATTATTTTCAGTAGATAGCCAGATACCTGCAGGGCCAAGTGCATATACGCCTTCGGTGGCAGCACATAGTAATGATACCGGACCTTCGGTGCCCTTAATCTTCTTTAAAGAGCCATTGTGGTAATTATAGATACCATTCCACGTACCGAACCAGGGTAAATTGTTTTTGTCAATCACAACTTTGTAAGCAGACCCCTTATCATTATCCGGGAAAATAATCTGCTGCCATTTTTTGTCTCCGTCTTTCTTATAAAAAACTCCTTTCGCGTTTGCGATCCAAACCGTTTTATTTCTATCGACCGCAATGCTACGCACATTATTTAATTCCGGTGAATCACCAACGGGATAGGCTTCGTGATATTCCTGGATAAATTTTTCGTCACGGTAAGATGAAAGTGCAGCAATGGCGGTGTCACCACCCGCCGCTGCTTTTATCAGCTTTTCTATGGGTTCCACCACCTGCAGTTCACACCTTCCGCCCTGTACTTTTGCATTTTTTATTACCACCGATTGTTTTTCAAACCAACCGGCAACCGGCTTTTGATTTCTATTCAGATACCCGAGGGCTTCTATACCCGAAGCAGCAAGACGGGATAGGTTTTCAGAGAGCGGTTCAGCCTCATGAAGCACGGGAGAATTCTTCAATATTTTCAGGAACCGGACATGATTGTCTTTCCATACCGATAGCTGGACCGCTATTTCATTAGCAAGCGCGGGTGTAAACGTTTTTAGATACTTATCAATTTTTTTATTGAATTCGCGCGGTAATTTCTGATCGGGGGTAGCCGCATCTGCTATTTTCGTATACGGCGAAAAAACGGTATACATCGTATCCCCTTCATTGCGTTCATAGATCTTCAATGGCTCGATCACATCAACCAGTGTTTTCAATGCGTCGATATCATATCCATTCGCAAGGCGCCGCAGCATCGCTCCTTTATATATCTCATGACGCAGCCCAAGCTGTTCAAGAACCAGGCTCACGATATCGAGCCTGCGGTACATATCATCCACATCGCGGATTTCTTTTGCCGACCAGAGTCTTTCTGCTATCGCTGCGGAGCGCGGCCAGATGCGTGAATCAACCGTTTCGGGAGTGATCAGTTCGCTCCACATGGTGGCCTCGCCACCCAGAATATTTTTCTTTTGCGCTTCAGTAAATGAAACACTGTCGGGTTCGGGATCATTCAGGTAATGAAAAGAAGCCGGCTGGATCAGGTCGATATAATATCCGTTGGAAAGAATGGCTTTAAACCCTTCTCTAACGGATGAATAAAATGCATCACTGCCCCGCCACGATTGTATTACAATATCTTTTGGCACCCCCGGCTGCAGAATTTCATCCCAGCCCATCATTATTTTATGGTATTTGCGGACAATGGGCAGCAGCCGTTTATTGAATTCTGTTTGGAGGTCCATATATTTTTTCATGCCATGAGCTTTCATATACTCATGGATGCGCGGATTATTTTCCCAATCCTTCCCGGTATTTTCATCGCCACCGATATGAAAATACCGATCCGGGAAAAGCGCGGTCATTTCTCCAAATAACTTATCGAGGAACACATACACTTTTTCATTAGTGGGGTCGAGAACAGGATCGAATACCCCGAAATACCGCTGCAATGAATACCTGCGCGGAACTGATCCTTTTGAAACTTCAGAGCCCAGTTCAGGGAACGCGGTAAGTATGGCAGTGGTATGTGCAGGCACTACAAATTCAGGAACGATACGAATGCCTCTCTGGGATGCATACGCAATAATTTCCCTGATATGCTGCTGCGTATAATATTTTCCATCGGAGGCCACCTGCTGCAGCCTGGGAAAAACTTTAGATTCGACACGAAAGCCCTGATCGTTTGCAAGATGCAGATGCAGCACATTTAATTTGACCGCACACATTCCATCGAGAGTCCGATAGATCATGTCGACGGGCATAAAATGAAGCGCCACATCCAATAATAATCCCCGCCATGCAAAGCGGGGCTGATCTTTTATTGATAAACAGGGGAAATAATATCCGTTTTCGTCGTTGCTGATCAACTGTATGAACGTTTCCAGCCCATGGATCGCACCGAGATCATTTGTGGCGGAAAGAAGGGCCTGACCGTCGTTTATTTCAATAGAATAACTTTCGTCTTCGCTGATATCCAGTTTACCGGGCCGTTGTACCCGGATCACTAAAGCGGCATTTGCAGAGGAATCTTTTGCTGTAACAAAACCCTGACCGTCTAAAAACAGGCCGGTTTTTTCCCCTACCCGCCGTACAAACCGGCTTGCTTCTGCATACAGGCGGGGATCCGGATTTCCTTTTATCGAAACCCTGAAATCCTTTGAGATATTCATTTTGCCGATGCCCGCATTGATATGCAGGGGCACCGGCATAAGATCATGAATTCTGTTGACCTGCCCGCTTATTCCGCCGCAGGCCAACAGTAGAATAAATAATAAATTCCTTTTTATGAACAAATATCGTTTCATCCGGTCGCACAATTACCAGGGTTTAGATGTTCCCTGGATCAGCCATGTTTTTGACCATGGGCTGTTCTTTCCATCAGGTCCGTTATAAGAACTTGCTTCGAGTTTTTCGATTGCCGCGGCTGAATTGTCAGGATTATTCTGTAATTCTTTATTCTCGTAGGCGAACCGTACAGGTATTTGTTCACGATAAGAGGCCCAGCCCACATGCAGTTCGGGCAATCCTGTTCTTCTCCAGTCCATGTAGGCTTCACAGGAACCCTGCCAGGAAGCGATCCATTTCTGCTCCATGATTCTTTGAAGCGTGCCATCATAAGCCACCAGTGGCTGCGCCATGTAAGCAGAGAGGCTTTTTACACAACCGGCATAACCATCAACATCCGACTGGTAGTCTGAAAATACGGTCCAGCGATCAAACGAAGCTTCAACCCCTTTGTTATACCAGTATTCCGCATCGTGGCCTACGTTCCATCCTTTCTGTGCGGCTTCAGCGAGATCGAAGCAGATTTCAGCATAAGAAGCAACACGCTCTTTTAAAAGCGGGCCAACCGGATTATCATAAATGTCCCTCCTCATGTACGACACATAATTATTGTTGGAGGTAGACTGTGTTCCGGAACCATTGAGATTATATGCAAAATCCTGGGAAGGCGAATAACTGATGGGAATACCAACATATGTGGGCGAAGTATCGAAGAAATTCCAAACATTCGCTACCGGTGCACCCCAGGGTCTGTCGGTCTGGTACGTGTCAATATTAAACTCCTTATATTTTGTTGCCGCGGCCGCTGCGGGATTGATATAGCGAACGCCGCCGACAACTACCGTTGGCGTGGTGTTATCGCCGGGGGTAAACTTGCTGGCATCCACAACGGAACGGATCACAATAGGCTCCGCCATGATCACAATGCGCGGGTCTTTCAATGCATCCAGTTTTTTAACCAGTGTGGCGCACATTTTATTCCTGTCAAAATCACTCTGGCTTTTGAATGCATGTGCCTTCTGGTAAGAGTAGCTTGCATTGTTGGAAAAGTCCATCGTACAATCATCGTCGTTATCCTGGAAAACTTTCGAAGCTATCGCTTCCACATCGGATTGCACATTTCTTTTATTAGAGAGGCGCAGGTAATAACGAAGCAGCAGCGAATAAGCAAACCGGCTCCATTTTTCCGGATCGCCATGATAATATACATCAGAAGTGCTTGTTACCGCCGTAATTTCAGCATGGTCGGCCTGGGTGCCGGCAAGAAGGGGAATGGCCGCTTTAAGGTCGGCAATAACGCCATCATAGATGGATTCCTGCGAATCAAATACCGGGAATCGAAATTCTTTTCCCGCCTGGTCACCTTTCAGCGCCATTGAATCGGGCGCATCGCCCCAGAAATCAGCGATTACCCCCATATTAAATGCCCGCATAATCAGGCCCACACCCTGGTGAAAATTCCACTGGTTATTTTGTGCGGTCTGCAGCATTAACTTATTATCTCTCAAAATACCGTAATTGGTTGTCCAATCCTTAGGATCCCAGCTATATTGACTATAACTGTTGCCCCATGCATCCTGAACGGTATGCTGCACGGCGCCGGACATATCGCCGGATCCATAATCGCCATACCATTTTGCGGATTGAATGAGCACATTCGCCATTAAATAATCAGGAGCCGCGTCAGCATTCGTAATATTATTCGGATCCTTGTTCAGGTCGGCAAATTTCTTACAGGAAGCGAAGCTGATGATGACGACGAAAGCGCTAATTATCTGAAGAAAATTTTTCGTGCTTTTCATCTTTATAATTTTTTGTTTAATTAGTTTTTTATCCTAGAAACGAACGCCAAGTTTTACACCCATCGGAATGGTCCAGGGAGTGATATTGTATCGTTCAATACCCTGTCTGAACTGTGAGTTATTACCCTGGTTACCCGTCTGGAACTGGAATGCCGCCTCAGGATCAACACCGGCTTTCGCTTTGGTCCAGAGAATCACGTTGCGGGTGTAGATGCCAAATGATATGCCCTGCAATTTCAATGAGTTCACGAATTTCCTCGGAAGCTCTGTAGAAAGCGTCAGCTCTCTCAATTTAATATAAGAAGCATCGAACATGCTCATTCTTGCAAAGCTCCATCCGGCAGTAGCGGCATCTTCATAATTATCCAGTTTCGTCAGGTTCATGTCACCGAGGTTCTCAATATACCCGCCATTTCCATCGTCATACACACCCGGGAAAAATGCACCATCGTTAATGGTAATGCCACCGTTGGTCTGATACGGGAACCCTCCGGTTTCCGTTGTGGGGCCGCCCACCAGCTTAAACTGTTCCAACCCGTGAAACTTAATATATTTATCGGGGTTGGATTTAAGGAACGCAGGAATATCAGATTTGTTTGCTTCAGGGATAGGAATACCCATATTTTCCTGCCTTGCCATGGCCGCATCCGATTGCAGGTAGCGATATGTCTGTGAGAAGAAAGTACCACCCAGCCGCATATCCACGCTGGCGCTTAACGTGAACATTTTCCAGGATACGGATGTCTGCATCCCCATCAATAATTTGGGGTTATAATTTCCAACCACTTCTTTATGATTGAAATCGCCGCCGCCTAATTTCTGGTACTGACCATCGTTATCGAGCAATGGGTATCCATAATAGGGAGATGATTTGTCCTCAACTGTAGCGATCTGGTTGTCCCAGAGCTGGCCCAGTTTACCATCACTGATCACTGGCGTTCCATCGGCATGGAACTGGTTAGGGATAGCCTGTCCCTTTGCATACGTCCAGGCGCCGCTGTTACCATCATCCCAGAATTTGAAATAAGGAGAACCGTCGACCAGCGAAATAATGTAAGAACTGTTCTTGGTGTAGTTTATGCTCAGATCCCAGTTCCAGTCTTTGTTACGCACAATTGTTCCGCCGATCACCAACTCAATACCCTTGCTGCGTACCAGGCCGGCATTTACCTGGGAAGAGGAATAACCTGTTGAAGGCGCGGTAGCGATTCCTAAAACCTGGTTTTTATTATCGGACTGGTAAACAGTTCCTTCAAACCGTAAACGGTTCTGGAAAAACGCGAGGTCAAGGCCAAATTCAGTAGAAGTAGCCTGTTCGGGTTTAAGGTTGGGATTTTTTAATGTACCTGATGTGGTTTCAACAACAACACTCGAACTATAATCTGAGTTCAGGCCCAGTGGACCGTAGAGATTATATGGATCAGTATCCTTACCCACACGGGCCCAGCCACCGCGAACTTTTATGAGATCCACCGCTCCGCCAATATGAAGCATCCTGTTGAGCAGGAGGCTGAGTGAAGCGGAGGGGTAGAAATAAGAATAATTATTTTCGGGAAGTGTGCTCGACCAGTCATTTCTTCCTGTGAGATCAAGGAAAGCCATATCCTGGAAACCGAGAGACGCGGTTGCATATACACTGTTTACCGCTTTCTGATAAAAGTTGCTGGCGGTTCCCTTGTCCCCCGCTATATTATTCACATTAAAAAATTCGGGGGCGGTAATACCGGCGCCAGGTTTAGAAAAAACCTGCAATGAATTCCCATTTACGTACTGATGGTTACCACCTACGGAAGCAGAGAAATCGAATGCTTTGAAATCGTTGTGATACGTTACTAACGCGTCTGTGTTGCTTTCAGCAGAATATATTTTTGTCAGGCCATAGTATCCCTTCTTTTCGGAATTATAGCTTTTGGAAATTTTTGATTCGCGCATTTCATCCAATATATCCTGTGAATACCTGACGAAGGCGCTGAAATGTTTTGATAGCTGAAAATCGGCTTTCACATTTCCGAAAAAGCGGTTACGCAGGAACCCGTTCTTTACCTGGTTCAACGTAAACCAGGGATTATTATCTCCGTCTGAAGCAGGATCCAGGGGATCGGGGTCACTTTCGACTCCTACAGGAGGAAGCACTTTCCGCTGCTGAATTCCCGGCGTGAGCCAATAGTTCTTCATGTCACGAACATCCACACTTGGCGAGAGATAAGCAACGTCTTTAAAAATACCCCCGTTATTTCCGGCCACTACATTGTCAGTGCTGGCACGGGTGTAGTTTAAAGAAGAACTTATTTTAAATGCATCTGATACTTTATGTTCGACATTCAATCCCAGGTTATGGCGCAGCAGACCCGTTGTCGGCACGATGCCGTTATTTTTTGTATTGGTATAAGATAACCTGTAATTATCCTTATCGGAAGCATTTTCGATTGAAATGCTGTTAACGGCGGTCAAACCTGTTTTTACAAAATTCTTCAGGTTATTGTGGCTCACCATGTCTTTCAGTTCGTAAGTACCATCATCATTCAGTTTGCTGTTCCACTGGATGGCCTTCAAACCAATATTCAGCGGAGTACCAAACCGGTAGGTATCTGTTCCCGCCATGTCGACCAACTGACCGTTCCAGCTGTTATAATCATTTATCTCTGTATAGGGATCGGTGCCTACCGTATAGCTCTGGTTGGTAGGAAGGAATTTATAGGGCTTATCGAATTCTTCACTGGTGGAGAAAGTAATGCCCAGCCCTCTTGCTTTTTTTCCAGACTTTGTGGTGATCAGCACCACGCCATTACCTGCGCGTGAGCCGTAAAGTGCCGCGGCACTCGGGCCTTTCAAAATAGAAATGCTGGCAATATCGTTAGGGTTAATGTCAGACATTGCATTGCCATAGTCCACCTCGTTGTCCTTTCCGTTATTGGTCTGGATATTGCTCATCGAGTTTTTTACAGGCACTCCGTCTACGATAAATAATGGCTGATTGTCGCTGTTCAGCGAACGTATACCGCGGATCACAACGCTCACAGATGATGTAGGCGTGCCACCGGTTGAAGAAATGGTGACGCCGGACACTTTACCCGCCATCGCATTGAGCACGTTGGTTTGTGCCACTTTGTTCACATCTTCTCCTTTAATTTCTCCTACGGAATAACCGAGCGATTTTTTCGCACGGGTGATACCGAGGGCCGTCACCACCACGCCCGAAAGTTCTTCTGCATTACCGGTAGAAAGATGCACCGTGATCTCGTGCCGGCCGTCCACCGCCATCTCAAGTGTTTTATAACCTACGGAGCTGAACACCAGAATGGCTTCGGGCCCTGAAACGTTTAACTCGAAATTTCCATTTATATCCGTGCGCGTGATCGTTGCATGATCTTTTTCAGTCACGGTGACACCGACGAGCGGTCCGTTGTTGTCAGCTACGTGGCCCTTTACCGGGAAGCCCGGCGGCAGCGCTTCTTGTGCTACCGCGATGGATTTTTTTGCGGGCGCCTTTTTAATAATGTACACTTCATTTACTTTATCATAACTGAGCCCGGCAGGAAACAAAACTTTTTTCAACAGCACATCGGGATCGGTTTGATTTTTTTCGGCAGAAACGGAATACGAGACCACTACATTTTTCAGCGCGTCTGTTTCGTAGCTGAAATAAATGTTGTAGGCGCTCTGCACCTTCTGCATAAATCTTTCAAGCGGCATCGAAGCGTTTGGTTCGCTGTTCTGCCGGCCGCCATCGGATTTCTTGCTTGCCGAAGCCAGCGAAGCGAAATCCTGGGCCTGCGCAATATGCGTAATGCATATTGCCATAATAAGCAGCAGGAACCGGTTGAAGCCGTGCATAAAACTGAGATTCTTACTCATGGCAGATGTTGTTTTGGATTATTGTACTATCAGTTGATTTTGAGATATTTTAATATTGACAGGTAACGTATGCTCAATTACCGAAACAAGGTCTTCCAGGTTAGACACCGGGATAACCGCATTAATCCTGAGTTTCCGCGCTTCCGGGCTGATAAAACCTGTTTCCATTCCATAATATTCGTTGATCAGCGAGGCGATCTCTTCAAGCGTGCTTTGATGAAAATTCCACTGACCTTTCGTCCATGCATAATACAGGGCGGGATTCATCTTCATTTTACGGAAGACCTGGGCTGTAGTATCGAATTTTATTTTTTCACCAGGTTCCAGATATGCTATATTTTTTTTGTGTTCGATTTTTATTTTTCCACTGGCCAGTTCCACCTGTGTTTCAGCAGACCGGGCATTTACATTCAACTCTGTTCCTAACACCGTAACGGCCAAAGCATTGGCACGAATAACAAATGGCGCGTAATGCGGATCTTTTTTCACTGAAAAGAAAGCGTTGCCTTCCACTTCCACCTCTCTCCTGCCGTCCTTGCCAAACCCCTTGTAACGAAGCGTTGAATTGGCGTTAAGCGTTACAAGCGTGCTGTCTTCGAGCAGTATCTTTTTTAATTCTCCCCTACCGGTTTTGATTTCATTAATGGCGGTGATCATTGTAGCCGAACCGGCTTTGTCTGGGGCCGCCGGCCTAAACCAGAAATAAACCGCGGATCCGACAGAGATTAAAAAAACAGCTGCTGCAACGGTCCTGGGTAACCAGCTTTTTTTACCGCCCGGAAAAAACCGAATACTACCGGACGTTGCAGGCAACTGAAGATCTTTATATATATCAGACTTAATCTCAGCTTTCTCCTTCGAAGAAAGTGGCTTGAGATTATTCTTTTCGTTAGCAGCGGATCCCTCCATGGGTTTGCTTTGATCCTATTAAGAGAGGAGTATTTAATTATCATACTCACATTTTTAAAAAGAATCTCAGATTATTTCCAGTTTGGTCCCTGCAAACGCAGACAGATAAGGGTTTTCCGGTTCCAGTTCCGTGACCAGATAGCTGACGTCTTCTATACCGGCAATCTTCATACGCTGTACGCTGTTGAGCTTTTCAGCGATCGTTACCACCGCCGTTTTCTTTGCCGAACGAATCATACCCTTCAGCACCTGCACCACCTCCCAGTCGGAGTCCGTCAGGCCGCCGCTCACAGAAAAGCCATTCGCCCCGATAATACAGAGGTCCACTTTAATTCCCGAGAGCTCATTTATCACA
>JBGAJL010000067.1:0-23210 GCA_044224935.1 Flavitalea sp. | reverse complement strand
AGACGTTGGGTCGTCCTTGCCGGTTAAGGTCAGGTTGGTGATCTTGTTATCGTAGTGTGTGAAATTGAAATTGAGGTCCCAGCTGAAATCCTTTCCTTTCACCGGCACGGCATTGATGTTTATTTCAAAGCCTTTGTTCTGCATATCACCGAAGGCGCTCAACATGAAGCTGGAAAGTGTTGAGCCGATAGCTGTAGTCACCTTGCTGATCAGGTTATTGGTTTTGCGCACAAAATAATCCACGCTACCGGTCAGCCTGTTATTGATCAACCCGAAGTCGACGCCCACATTAAGCGTGGTTGTTTCTTCCCATTTAATATTATGGTCGTAGGCTGCCGGGCGATGCATATTATAGAAGGTAGTATCAAAGGGGATGTTGTGGCGTCATCGCTGAGGCTGTACCCGGGCTGTGTGGCGATAGTCGTTATCAGTAAATATTCCGCTGACCGGTCTTTCCGTATCCTACGCGGAATTTAAGTTGCGAAATTGTTTTTGACGCCCTCAGGAAAGATTCTTCGTGCATGTCCCAGGCAACCGCGCCCGAAGGGAAAACGCCCCAGCGGTTTTCCGGTGAAAACCGCGATGAGCCATCCGTACGGACCGTACCGGTTAGAATATAACGGCCCGCGAATGAATAATTCACACGACCGAAATAAGATATTAACGTGTTCTGGGTTTTAGACGGGCTGCGCGCCGGGTCGTTGCCGATACCACTTATACGTACACACAACGGCAGGTGCGTCGGTGATCCAGTCCTGGAACGCGTACCCCCGCAGTTGTGATTTACCCTGCTGCGAATGGAAGTAATGTCTTTTACATAATTGAAATAAAAGTCCATCAGCTTGCTTTTACGATTCTGCCAGTAGCGCTGGTGGAGCCTTTTACCGAATACGCGGAAGCCAGCGTTGGCGGCAATATATCCTCGCCGTGGCTCTTTGATATATCATAACCGAGATTCAGGTTAGCATGCAGATCGGGCAGGAAATGGAATTTGTAATCGAGTTGCAGGTTGCCGATGCTGCGATTGGCAGGCCCGATGTTGCGTTCCTGTTCCAGCATGCTCACGGGATTTTTACCTGCAAGCTGCAAAGGCACGCCGTTGTTATCCACCCATTCAAAATATCCGCCCAGGTTGGTGTTGGTGGCGGAAAGCGGTTGTCTGGGGTCATAGGCAGTTACGTATACGGGCTCAGTCGGATTGGCCGCTGCGGCCGCTCCTATGGCTCCGGTATTAGCAAAGCGCGACTTGGTGAGTGAGCCTTTTAAATTAAGGTTCACGGTCAGATGGTTATCCAGAAAATGGGGGCTCAGATTCAATGCGCCGGAAACGCGGTCGAAGTTGGATGTTTTCAGAATACCTGATTCGTTAAGATAGCCGATAGATAAGCGGTAGGGCAAGTTGTTTATCCCGCCGCTGAAGCTTACGGTATTATCCGTTTTAAAAGCCGCATGGTAAATTTCATTCTGCCAGTTGGTATTGGCGTTGCCCATCAGCGCCAGTTTGGCGTCGCGGGCAGCCTGGTCGGTCTGCGTTTGATCGAAATACCTGTTTAATGCTGTCTTGTATTCGTCGGCAGTCAGTACATCCAGGATACCGGTCTTCTGCGAAACCGATTGCTGGGTATTAATATTAACCTGCAGTTTTCCACCTGCGCTGCCTTTTTTGGTAGTGATGATAATAACGCCATTAGAGGCCCTGCTGCCATAAATCGCAGCAGCGGAAGCATCTTTCAGCACGGTGAACGATGCGATATCGTTCGGGTTGATCATGCTCAGCGGATTGCTGAGCCCGGCAACGCTTTTGTTATCGAGAGGAACGCCGTCTACCACGATCAGCGGATCGTTGCTGGAGTTCAGCGAAGCTCCTGCACGGATACGTACGGTAATGCCGCCGCCGGGTGCTCCGCCGCTGGAAGTGACCTGCACGCCTGCCACTTTACCGGCTATCAGCTGCACAGGGCTCGTAAGGGAGCCTTTGTTGAAATCCTCGGCCGTAATATTGGCGATAGAGCCGGTGAGATCTTTTTTACGCTGGTTACTGCAAACTGACGACATTAATTGTTCAAATCGGATGTTTCGATTTCCCCAGTGAAATGTAGTGTTCGTGTTTCTCTTTAACGGTAACAGTGGCTGTTTGCGCTGCATATCCTACATGCTGCGCCCTGATAGTATAAGTGCCTGTTTTGAGATTGCCGATACTGAAATTACCCTGAGCGCCTGTGGTAGTAGTGGTATTTGTTTCTTCCACCACAATGGTTGCTCCGGGTAAACTTTGTTGACTCTTCTCTCTAAAACCTTTTCCGCGATGCTTCCTGTTTGAGCCGATGCCGTCAATAGCGACAGCATGAACAAACAAAGAAGACCAGGCCTTCTTAGGTGCTGTTGTTTCATAACTTACTGCGTTTAGTTTGGTAATACGGGCGAATTGTTAAAAAAAATTAATCGTTAGAGAACATAGATACGGCTCCCAGGATGCCGCCGGTTTACAGGTCCGGCGCCACCCATTCAATAAAACGGGGCTTGATCAGATTTCTAAAGGATAATATGGCAATAGCTTTGTAAAGGTTAAAGGATGGCCGGGTTCAGTTCAGAGTCTGCCGGGGTTCCGACGGTTTTTCCCGGCATCAGCCATTTCTGATGGTCATTTTCCTGCCATTTATGTTGTGGCTGGTCATTGTGGCGCTATCGGCATAGTAGATAACAGTCATCACTTCGCGCCTGACAGGTGATTTATTACCTGGTGCATTGTGAATTGTATATCCGTAATGCCAGGTTGCATCCCCGGCTTTCATAGATGACGGACGGGTAACCTCGAACTGATTATTCTTTACATAGTTTTGTCGTTTCTTCCGATTTCAGTCTGAGATAACCACGTCTGAAATATTGCCTTTGACGCGGAGTCAATAAAACGTAAGCATTCCCATATCTGCATTGGGTATATCCACCAGCGGCATCCACATGGTTATGGTTTTATCCGTATTCAGCGGCCAGTAATTCTGGTCCGGTGCCAGGTCGCCCGCTTGCCTTTAAACAGGGCCTGGCCGCGATAAAGCTGCACATTTTTTAATCGGCAAATCGGCTGCCATTTTTGCGAAACGTTTGGCCAGTACGAATTTCTTTACCCTTTCGTCGTTTCGCCACAGGTTCATAATCTGCAGGAATGCCTTTCCATACGTATCACGGTCGGCCAGTTTCCTGGTTTCGCTATTGTACTTATCAGCCGCTTCCACAATTACCTCGCGGAAGGCTTCCACTTCTGCTTCATCCAGGACACCCCTGATCAATACATGCCCGTTTTTTCGAAACTCTCGGATCTGCTCGTCTGAAACTTCCTTGAAGTTGTCCAGGTCCGGTAAGGTGGTGAGATTATTATTCATTATAAGTGGGTTTTATCGTGTTTAAACGAATACGTTATTTTTTGGTGAAGTATCGGGATAAAGTTTATAGATCGCATCAGGCGTTAACGTAGAGAGGTCGTGAACGATGAGATCGGCATCGGCTAACACTGCAGGGTCGCCTACACCGATTGCCTGCATTCCCGCCGCCCGTGCCGCCTGTATGCCCGATACTGCATCTTCGATTACCAGGCAATTGCCAGGCAACTCTCCCAGCAGCGAGGCAGCAGTAAGAAAAACTGCGGGGTCGGGCTTTGAAGCAGTGACCTTGCAGCCATCAACAATAACATCGAAGTATTTGTCAAGAGAAGTGCGTTCCAGCATAAATGCCGCGTTCCGGCTGGTCAGATCCAGCGCCGTTTTTATGCCGACGCGCGCAGTTCTAAAATCGGCAGGCGGCAACGCCAAATACATCAGCTGCCGACATATTGCCAAGCATATCAATATACCAATTGTTCTTCAGGGTTGCCAGTTCCTCCATCCTGGCGGGTGGCAGCGACAAACCTCCCCAGCCGAGTATCCGTTGCAGCGAATCCATCCGCGAAACGCCTTTCAGCAGTTCATTCTGCTGCACGGTGAAATCAACGCCGAGCGTGCCTGCCAGTTTTTTCCATGCTTTAAAATGATAGACGGCCGTATCGACCAAAACACCGTCAAGATCGAAAATGCACGCCTTTAGTTGTTTCATATAGCTCGCAAATTGTTACCCGGTAAAACACGTGCATTGCCTGTGTTTATTGGTCTTCTTTTCAAAACTACCTTTCATTTAAATCCAGAAGAATGAATAAATCGGAATAAACATGGCATATTTTGTCCCCTTTGAAATAAAACATCTAAATTCATAACAAAAAAGATATGCTAAAGGCCTCTTGCGAAGTATTGAACCCTGCCACGGGGCAATCCTTTTTACTACGCAGGTTTAACAAAACCGCCTTCGATGTACCCTATCATTTTCATCCGGAATATGAGCTGACGACGATCCTGGAAGGCAGGGGCAAACGTTTTATCGGTCACCATATGGCCAATTATGAAGAAGGCGATCTCGTGCTGCTGGGCTCGCGGCTTCCGCATTGCTGAAACTGAACACCAACGCAGCGCCACCCGCGTCGGGGAGCGCCATTGTGGTGCAGTTCACCGATGATTTCATGGAGAAAATTTCTTCGAGAGACAGAATTCAGCAACATCAGAACCTGCTGGAGAAAGCGGCCTCTGGTATTACCTTCAACGAACATACCCAGCGAACAGTACAGCAACAACGGTAAGGCTCGCCGAGCAGCCGAATAATTTCAAAAATATTCATGGGCCTGATGGATATCCTTCAAAGCCTGGCCATGAGTACCGATTATACGTTGCTCGACAAGCAGAATACGATTGCCCAGCGCTCTTCTTCCGAACAGGAAAGGATCAACGCCGTATATGCCTACCTGGTAGAAAACTTCCGTGAACAGGTGTCGCTCGAAAAAGCTGCCGCCATCGCACATATCACCCCCAGCGCTTTCTGCAAATATTTTAAGAAGATCACGCGCAAAACATTTATGGAAACGGTAATCAACTACCGGATCAATTACGCCACCCAGCAACTGGTACAAACTGACAAATCCATTTCAGAAATATCGTTCGACAGCGGCTTCGGCGATGTTTCGCACTTCTATAAGATGTTCCGGTTAAAAATGAAGATGAGCCCGCTTCATTACCGCAAGCGCTTCATGGATAATGTGCGGGACAATTGATCACAGCAGCGCATTAAAAAATCGCAGCGTGCCCGCCACATGTTTTTCCCAGTAAGGCCATTCATGCCCCCCTTCAAATTCTTCGTAAATATGGGGGATATTGTGTGCCTCCAACTGCTGGTGCAGTATTCTGTTTTCATTAATCAGCAGGTCGCTGCTTCCGCAGTCGAAGCTCCTCCACAAACTTCGACATCTGGCCCAGCTCCGTGACCGATGAATGGCCGGCCATTCCACGAAACCGCTGATGATATTTTGCCCCTATGCGCAGTGCGCCGAATCCTCCCATCGACAAGCCGGCAATAAAAAAGGCTGACTGCTCCGATACCTGCGGAAACGAGGAGATGAGCACCTCGGGCACATCGGCAGCAATCCATTTTTCAAAATCCAGCGAATGGTGCGGCAGGTAGGCGGAGCCATCTCCCCATAATCCATCCGAGGGCATGGCAATCATTACAGGCGCTATTTCTCCGTTATCGATCATTTGCTGCGCCTTCGTGTGAACGCCGGCATTAAAGGCCCAGTTCCAGGCGCTGCCATATACGCCATGCAATAACAGGCACACCGGCAGATGCTGTACTTCCGCAGTTTCGCGGGGAACAAAAATGCAAATGTCCCCTCTTCCTTTCAGGGAATTCGTTTTAACCGTCAGAAAACGCAGTTGCTGCTGTTCAAAAACGGGATTGGAAATTTCTATCGTTCTGAATCCGGTCATAGTTGGCTATCTGATTATCATTAAATAACAATTACTCCTTTCGCATTCCTGCCATGCAACATATCATCAAATGCATTACCCAACTCATTCAATGCATAGCGCCGCGTGATCATTTCCTCCAGCAGGAAACGGCCATTATTATATAGGGCGGTGATGGCGGGGAAATCGATTTGCGGCCTGCATTTTCCATACAGCGGGTTAATATATACTTTATCCCATTCGAAGAGGTTCATGTCGATGGTAATCTCTTCTTCTATCCCGCTTACCTGCACAGCCGTGCCGGCATTGCGCACCATGGCCAGCGGCGCGGCCCCCAACTGAGGTATGGCGGTGCATTCAAATGCGTAGTCAGCCCCTCTTCCACCGGTAAGTTCCTTCACTTTTGCAGCAGCCTGCAGCAGGCCCTTGTCTGCTTTATCCGCCTGTATGATAAGTGTGGCGCCAAATTGCTTCGCCATTTCCAATCGCGCCGGGTTAATATCAACGGCTATGATGCTGGCGGCGCCGGCTATCCGTGCGCCTTGTATCACGCTCAATCCTACCCCGCCCGTGCCCAATACCACCACGGTACTGCCGGGCTTTACTTTAGCGGCGTTCACTACCGAACCATAACCCGTCATCACGCCGCAACCGATGATGCTGGCCGCTTCAAACGACATCGTTGAAGAGCCATTCAATACGACTGCGGCCTGTTTCACCAGCGTATATTCCGACAGTGTGCCGAGGTTAAAGGAACGTTCCACCGGCAGATCACGATAGGTGGTTCCCAAAGCATGCGCATGGCCGCCGTTCGGACCATGCTTACCTCCTGTGACGGGCGAATTGTTTTCGCATATATGCTGGTTGCCCTCGGAGCACTGGAAACAATGACCGCAGGGCATGGCCCAGTTCAGCATCACTTTGTCGCCCGCTTTTAAACCGGTCACCTGCGTGCCGGTGGCCACCACCACTCCTGCTCCTTCGTGTCCCAGCACCATTGTCTTGCCCCAGTTCAGCGAATCATAATCGGTATGGCATACCCCCGCGGCTTTCAATTGCACGAGCACCTCGTCGGGAGCCGGATCGCTCACCCGTATCCGGTCAATAAAAAAATCTCCTTTTCCTGTGGTCAGGGCAGCATTGCAATCGATAGGCATCTGCTTAATTTTTACTGTTAATAAATTAAATTATTTCCCGAACAAAAATACAAGCGGCAGGTAAAGCCGTTTGGCCCAGGCATATTCATTATGCCTGTCGTCGGGAAAATATTTGTATTGAAGTTTGATCGACCGGTTCTTCTGCAGCAGATCGCGCACGTGCTCATTAGACGGTAAAAAATCCCTGTCGAGGTCCAGTCCTCCGCAGTCCATATAAATCCTGCTGCCATCCAGGCGGGAGGAAGACTTCTCCATCCGGCGCACGAGATCGCCCTCATCAAAATAGAAGCCGCTGGAAAGACAGGCCGCTTTTGAAAATATCTCCGGGTACCACCACAGCATATACAGCGATATCAATCCTCCCATAGAAGAGCCGATAGCCGCGGTGTTCGCTTTATCGCTTTTGGTACGGTACTGTTTATCGATAAATGGCCAAGCTCTGTCGCAATGAATTTTACATAATCATAACCCTCAGGCGTGCCGGAATATTCCAGCATCCCCCTTTCGTGTTAAAGGATACTACTATTATAAATTCTTCCACGGCGCCTTTCTTCATAAGACTGTCGGCCACTTCATCCATATGCCATTCATCGCCAGTGCCGCCGGTATGATCAAAAATATTCTGTCCGTCGTGCGCATATAATACGGGATATTTTTTAGCAGGCGATTTGAAATAGGAAGGAGGCAGCCATACGGTCACGTCGCGGGTATATTTCAGGAAGGTGCTGTTGAAATTATGATGATACCTTACTGTTCCGGTAATGCACCGCTGGTAGATATCGTTCCAGGCCGTGGGTCTTATGACTATGGTGGTATCTTTTACCGCGTTAAACGAAATGGCGGGCGGGGATTGTCCATTGTTATTGTACAATGCTTCTTTGTAATACGCGCCCCGGGTTATTTTAAGCTCCAGCGGCGTATTGCGGTTAAAGCTGCATTTCCGGATCCAGGTACTGTCGTTTATTTTTTGCATGCGGGCGCCTTTCGGATAGAGCCAGTTTCCCCATACGGGCTGGTTTCCTATCACCAGCACGGTGTCCTGCGGGGGTGTTGCGGGTGGAGCGATTACTTTTATGGTAATGGTAACCTCCTGTGCATATCCTCCGGCAGTCAATAGCAATAACAGGAATGTACAACCGAAAATAGTTCTTATACGCATATCCGTTTTATCATCCTTTAGCTTCCAAAATAAGGTATATAATCAGGCCCGGAGAGGGAAAAAATTGGCTGAATTATAGGATAAATTATCAATTTGTCCGGGATGCCGTACCGGGAATGAATATCAGACGTTTAGGCAAGTCTCCTTTTCCTGTATTCCAGGGGAGGTAATCCCATCAGTTTAGAGAATAATCTTGAAAAGTAATATTGGTCCTCAAATCCTACATGATTGGATATTTCTTTAATACGCAAATCGGTGAAGAGTAAATATTGACAAGCCTTCTGAACTTTGAGATGATTAAAATATTCTATGGGAGAATAACCTGTTTTCTTTTTGAAGAGAAAAGAAAAGTGAGAAGCGGAGAAACTTATTGATTGTGCAATTTCTTTAAGTGTAAGTGGTTTATGGGAACTCTTCTGCATGAAATTTATTGAAACATCAACTATATCCTCTTTCTTCTCCCCTTCGAATTGATTGTAATTACTGTTAAATATAAATGAAGAAAGAAAATATGAAAGCGCCATACCTACAAAGATTAAATTTTCAATACCATATCCTCTTTCCAGGTTTCTATAAATTTCGTCAAACAGGCTTACCCTCCTGGCGCCTATCTCTACGGATCCCTTATAAGACGTTTGATGCAAAAGCATCGTTTTGAGGATTTCAGAGGCTGTATTTCCTGAAAAATGAATCCAATATATGGACCAGGGATTTTTCTCATCCGACTGATAATGGTGTTTTGTTTTTGCAGGTAAAAAAATAAAATCACCTGGAGTTAGCTTAAAATTTTCTTTTTTTATCCCTGCATACCCATAACCGCTTGCTACATAAATTAAAATATGCTGATCACACCCATGCGATCTTTCCCGATAATGCCCTTTAGCTTTGGGGTAAAAACCAATATCGGTTACAAAAAGATTGCCGATGAGTGGATGCTCCTGGCATTGCTCTTTCAGGATTTTACGCGGTATTATAATAGCCCTCTGCCCCTGAAACCCTTCTCTCTTATATGTATCGTCTCTCTCTGCCATATACTTTCAAAAAACAAGAAATGATTAAGCACAATTCCAGTGTTCCGTCTTTTATGATATCAAAATAGTAAAAAAATCCATCACTTACATAAGAATATACATTGCGTGGGAAAACACAAAACCCCAATTTCGAATTCGTAATATGCCATGTTTGTTTATTTGCAACCTCTTTTTAAAGCTTTCCCGGTTTTTAAATTTAGATGTATCTCAAATTAGTACGCCTCAATAAGATCACAAAATACAATAAAACAGGCCGATATGGAAGTTAAAGCATGGATTGAAAAGGTAAGTATTCCTACCTATAAAGCAGATGCCCCTGAGAAGAATCCGATGTTTCTTGAAAAACGTGTTTACCAGGGCAGCAGTGGCGTGGTTTATCCGCATCCGGTAATAGAAAAAATTTCAGATGAAAAAGAACTGCAGGAGTATACAGCCGTTTTTATAGAGAATGAATACCTGTTGATTATGGTATTGCCTGAAATTGGCGGTCGTATTCAACGTGCCTATGACAAAGTGCGCAAAAGAGATTTCGTGTACTATAACCAGGTAATTAAACCCGCATTAGTAGGCCTTGCCGGTCCATGGATTTCGGGCGGTATTGAATTTAACTGGCCGCAACACCACAGACCAAGCACTTTTAGCCCTGTTGACTATACCATTGAAGAAAATGCGGATGGAAGCAAAACAGTCTGGGTAAATGAAACAGAATTAATGTTTCGCACCAAAGGTATGGCGGGTTTTACTTTACACCCGGGCAAAGCCTATCTCGAAATAAAGGGTAAGCTGTTTAACCGTTCTCCTTTTACCCAAACATTTTTATGGTGGGCTAATCCTGCAGTAAAAGTAAACGAACATTATCAGTCTGTTTTTCCGCCCGACGTATACGCTGTTTTTGACCACGGCAAAAGAGATGTTTCCGATTTTCCGATTGCCACCGGCACGTATTATAAAGTAAATTATGCGCCAGGCACGGACATATCCAGGTACAGCACCATTCCTGTGCCAACATCATACATGGCCATCCGCTCCGGATATGACTTTATGGGCTGTTATGAACACGATTCGCAAGGCGGGATGTTGCATGTAGCCGATCACCATTTATCTCCCGGAAAAAAACAATGGACATGGGGAAATGGTGATTTTGGTTTTGCATGGGACAGAAACCTTACTGATGAAGACGGGCCATACATTGAATTAATGACAGGCGTATTTACCGATAATCAACCCGACTTTACATGGCTCCAACCAAACGAAGTAAAAAGCTTTGAGCAGTATTTTATGCCTTACGCTTTAATTGGCGTGGTAAAAAATGCAACTAAGGAAGCGATGGTAAATATGGAAGTTGCCGATAAAACTATTACTATAAAAGTTTATGCAACAGCAAAGTATAAAAATGCCCATATTCGATTATTGAACCAGGGAGAACTGGTAAAGGAATTTGTAAAAGACCTTTCACCGGAAGAAGTGTTTATTGATGCATTGACAACAGCAGGCGCAGTTGATTTAACCAACTGGAAAATTGAAGTGCTGGACAACAATGGAAAAGAGCTGGTAAGCTGGCAGCCACAAGCTGATGTAAAAAAAGACATTCCTGCGGCCGCTACTGCTGCTCAGTTGCCAGCCGAAATTAAAGAAGTGGAAGAATTATATTTAAACGGATTACATCTTGAGCAATACCGTCACGCCACTTACAACCCTGTAGATTATTATGAAGAAGGATTGCGCAGAAGCCCCGGAGATGTGCGTTGCAACAATGCAATGGGCTTATTGTTGTTGCGCAGGGGACAATTTGAAAAGGCAGAACCTTATTTCCGTAAAGCAATAGAAACGCTTACAAAAAGAAATCCTAATCCGTATGATGGCGAACCTTATTACAATTTAGGCATGAGCCTGCTGATGCAGCAGAGATTGAGCGATGCATACGATGCCTTTTATAAAGCAACATGGAATGATGCATGGCAGCATAATGGTTTTTTAGCCCTGGCAAAAATAGCTGCAAGGCAAGGCAAATATGAACTGGCGCTGGCGCACGTAAACAACGCGCTGATAAGAAATTATCACAGCCATACGGCAAGGCATTTAAAAACTATATTATTACGTCTGCTTCAGCAACCGGAAAACGCATCTAAAACAATTAAAGAATCAATTGCCATAGATCCTTTCAACAATGGCTGCTTTTTTGAACAACATTTACTGGCGCAGCAGGCAGGTGATACCATACAATCTGTACAGGCATTGGATAAATTAAAATTGCTGATGCGTAACGACAGGAATAATTATCTCGAACTGTCGCTGGAATACGCTAATGCAGGCTTTTACAATGAGGCAATCAGCATTTTAGAAATATATGCCGGCGCCAACAAAGAAGTATCTCCATTAGTATATTATTATCTTGGATATTATTTGCAGCAGGCAGCAAATGAGCCGGCAGCTTCGGGCTATTATTCCAAAGCAAGTCGGTCAAACCCTGCATTGTGTTTCCCCAGCAAAACAGAAGAAGTGTTGATTTTGCAGGCGGCATTGCTACACAATCCAAAAGATTATATTGCTGCGTATGCTTTGGGTAATTTGTGGTACGATAAGCGACAGTATGAAAATGCCATTGCCTGTTGGGAACAATCCATAAACGCCAACAAAGATTTTGCAACGGCATACAGAAATTTATCGCTTGCCTGCTATAACAAACAAAACAACCCCAAAAAAGCACTTGAATATTTAGAAAAAGCTTTTTCTTTAAATACAGACGACGCCCGTGTACTGATGGAACTGGACCAGTTGTATAAAATAAAAAGCAAACCTTTCGAAGAAAGATTACAGCTTTTAAATCGATACCTGCCACTGGTAGTACAAAGAGATGATTTGTACCTGGAGAGAATTACTTTATATAATAATATTGGTGAATATGAAAAAGCAAAAGAATTATTATCGCAAAGAAGGTTTCATCCCTGGGAAGGAGGCGAAGGCAAAGTGATTGGACAGTTTTTATTGTCCCATTTAGAGCTGGCAAAAATAGCCCTCATAAAAAAAGATTTCACTGCCGCCATTAACCTGCTGAACGAATTAGAAGACTATCCCGAAAACCTAGGTGAAGGAAAATTATACGGCACACAGGAAAATGACATTCATTATCTTTTAGGTTGTGCTTATGAAGGGCTGGGAAACCAGGAAAAAGCCATAGCATTTTATGAAGCTGCTACAATAGGCATTAGCGAACCGGTGCAAGCCATTTATTATAACGACCCGCAACCGGATAAAATAGTGTACCAGGCCCTGGCATGGCAAAAGCTTGGTAATCTTAAAAAAGCTATCGCTATCTTTAAAAAATTTATCGCATTTGGCGAGCAGCATAAAGATGATATTATGCGTATAGATTACTTTGCCGTATCGCTTCCGGATATGCTTGTGTTTGATATTGATATTAATCAGCGCAACAAAGTGCATTGTATTTACCTGGCAGCATTGGGTTATTTAGGGTTAGGTGATGTAGCAAGAGCCCAGGAACTATTGAAAGAAGTATTGCAGATAGAAATCAATCACCAGGGCGCTGCCTCACACCTGAGAATGGTTCCTTTTTTCGCTGAAACAAATATTGTAGAAAAAGCATGATAAAAATTAATTGAATGCCTTTTAACAAGACAATTTCACAGCCATCACATACCGCCCATGTACTGCCTGCCCGCAACGGTACAGCTCAACGAATTATTCTGCAAAACAAAGAATACACAGTAGAGCTTACCAACACAGGCGCCAGCATTGTTGCCATCCACACGCCGGATAAGGATGGCACAAAAAAGAATATCGTTGCAGGGTTTGAAGATTTATCCGGATACAATATCAATAAAGATTACCTGGGATGTATTGTCGGACGCTACGCCAATCGTATTGCAAACGGCAGGTTTACCCTCAATGGCAAAGAATACCAGTTGCCGGTAAATAATAATGTCAACCATTTGCATGGAGGGTTTAACGGTTTTCATCTAAAGCACTGGCAGGTGGATACGTATACCGAGGGCGAAAACAATTGTAGTGTAACCTTTTCCTACATCAGTATTGATGGAGAAGAAGGCTATCCCGGAACAGTGCATGTCAAAGTTCAATATACACTTTCGGATAATAGCTTAACCGCACACTACACCGCTGTAACGGACAAGGATACCCCAATTAATCTAACCAACCATACTTATTTTAACCTAAGCGGTTTTGAGCAGCCTGAAATTTTGAATCACACCCTGCAGATAAATGCGGATTATTACACAGAAAAATCGCCATTGAATGTGCCTACGGGAAAATTTTTATCCGTCACAGGAACCGCACTTGATTTTAGAATTCCCAAAACCATTGGCGAAGGGGTTCATAGTTTTCCGGAAGATATGGGCTACGATCACAATTTTGTATTGCAGTTAGAAAAGGAAATAATAACAGCAGCAATTTTAAATGACTCTCTTTCCGGAAGAACATTAACCGTATATACAAACAAACCCGGAATGCAGCTATATACTGCCAACTATTGGGATGGCACTACTGTCGGAACTCAAAATAAATCTTATATAAAGCATGGCGCCGTGGCCCTGGAAACACAACTATTCCCGGATAGCGTAAATCATCCAAACTTTCCTGATTGTATTTTGAGACCTGGAGAAGTTTATGACTATACAACCATATTTCAGTTTGATATTATCAAAAATGCTGAATGAGTATGAATAAACAGGCCTATTGCAATTAATATCTTATTCCGGTTAAAACAGCTATATGAAACAAAACAATTTTAATCACAAATACATTCTAGGCATCTCATTCATATCGGCATTGGGGGGATATTTATTCGGATTTGACTTTGCGGTAATATCAGGAGCGCTTCCTTTTTTACAAAAACAATTTGGATTAGATCAGTATTGGGAAGGATTTGCAACAGGAAGCCTGGCTTTAGGAGCTGTGGCAGGCTGCATTATTGCAGGTACGGTTTCCGATAAGTACGGGCGTAGAAAAAGCTTAATGATAGCAGCGGCAATTTTTACCGTTTCTTCTTTAGCGATGGCATTTGCACACAATAGAGACTTTTTTATTGCTTCAAGAGCAATGGCAGGTGTTGGTGTAGGTATGGCATCGGTATTGTCTCCCATGTATATCTCGGAAATTTCACCGGCTCCGTTCCGGGGCCGGATGGTAGCTATTAACCAGTTAACCGTTGTAACCGGTATCCTGATTACCAACCTGGTAAATTATAGCCTGCGCAATTATGGAGACGACGGGTGGCGGTGGATGTTCGGATTAGGCGCTATTCCCTCAGGTTTATTTTTATTAGGCGCTACATACTTACCCGAAAGCCCCCGCTGGCTGATAAAAGCGGGAAAGAACGATGAGGCTGAAACCATCATGGAAAAAATCGGAGGCGCTACCTATAGCCGGCAATCGTTGCAATCTGTTCAACAATCGCTTACAGGCGCCGGAAAAGTAAATTTCAAAATGTTATTTCAAAAAAATATTATGCCTGCATTGCTTATAGGTATGGGCCTGGCCATATTTCAACAGTTGTGCGGTATCAATGTAGTTTTTAATTATGCACCTAAAATTTTTGAAAGTATCGGAGCCTCGCAGGATGACCAGTTGTTACAAACCGTATTCATCGGTGGCGTTAACCTGCTGTTTACCGTTTTAGCCATGCTGCTTGTAGATAAATTAGGACGAAAACCGTTGATGCTGATCGGCGCGATAGGTCTGTCATTAGCATATATCGTAGTAGCTGTGATGCTTGGTAAAGGTTCGGAAAGTGTATCGTGGTTTTTATTAACTGCAATCGGGTTATATGCCATGACCCTGGCCCCTGTAACCTGGGTATTAATTTCAGAGATCTTTCCAAACAAAGTACGTGGCGCTGCCACTTCAATTGCGGTAATCAGCTTGTGGCTCGCCTACTTCGTTTTAGTATTTACCTTCCCCATCTTATTTGAAAAATTAAAAGACAACACTTTTTATATTTATTCAGGAATTTGCCTGGCCGGGGTTTTATTTGTTTGGTTCTCTGTAAAAGAAACCAAGGGCAAAACGCTGGAAGAGTTAGAAGAGGTTATGATGGGGCATTGATTAAAAGCAATTACAATTATCATGGCAATGACCATACATACACTATAAAAAAGTAATAGTAACACGTTAAAGACATTTATAAAATACGCATTATGAAATTAAATCTTGCAATGGAATATACAGGAATAAAAGGCTTGTTAGCAATAACAATATTCTTGTTGATAAATGTCAGCGCTTCGGCTCTACAAACTGAAATTATTATAGAGACGAAGAGTAATTCGTTAGTATTACACGTTAATAGTAAAGGCGAGCTGAATACACAGTATTTTGGAAAAAAATTATTCAATAAAACCGAGTATGCAAGTATAGAATCGCAGTACAGACAGGGGCAGGAATATACAGGAGTGGCTTCATCGGCCTATACGCCCGCCGGCACAAAAAACCTGTTAGAACCTGCAATAATCGTAAGCCATGCTGACGGCAACAACTCGCTGGACCTCCACTATGTGTCGCACGAAACAAAGGTAATTGACAATAATGTCCAACTGCTTAGCATTTTATTGAAAGATCCTGTATACAACTTTAGTGTTACACTTTTTTATAAAACCTATTTCAACGATGATATTATTGAACAATGGGCTTCTATACAGCATAATGAAAAAGGAAATGTTATCTTATATAAATATGCTTCCGCTAATTTATTTCTAAAAGCCGGTAGTTTCTGGCTTGCTCATTTTCATGGCGATTGGGCAAAAGAAATGCAGCCCGAAGAATCCCGGATAACACATGGCATCAAGACCCTCGACAGCAAGTTAGGGACACGCACCAACCTTTTTCAACCCTCAGTATTCATGGTATCGCTTAATAGTCCTGCAACAGAAGAAACGGGTACTGTATTGTACGGGGCACTGGAGTATAGTGGCAATTTTAAAACTGACCTGGAGCTCGATTATCAAAACAACCTGAGAATCATTTCCGGTATCAATAATTATGCATCACCTTACACCTTAAAACCGGATGAAACTTTTACTACTCCCGCGTTTATGTATCTTCTATCCAACACAGGAAAAGGAGACGCCAGCAGAAAAATGCATCGTTGGGCAAGAAAGTACAAAATCCCACAGGGCGAAGGCGACCGTTATACGCTGCTCAATAATTGGGAATCCACATACTTTGATTTTAATGAGGATAAGCTGAAAGAATTGCTGAAAGACACCCGAAAGCTAGGTGTAGATCTTTTCCTGCTGGATGATGGATGGTTTGCCAATAAATATCCCCGCAATGGCGATACAGCAGGGCTTGGTGACTGGGAAGAAAACAAAACAAAACTACCCAATGGCATTGCTTCATTAGTAAAAGAAGCTACAGAAAATGGCGTTAAATTCGGGATATGGGTCGAGCCCGAAATGGTGAACCCGAAAAGTGAGCTCTACGAAAAACATCCTGACTGGGTTATTAAACAACCTAAAAGAGAAGAGTATTATTTCAGGAATCAGTTGGTGTTGGATCTGAGCAATCCCAAGGTTCAGGATTTCGTATTTGGTGTGCTGGATAATATATTATCTAAAAACCAGGACCTGGCTTATATAAAATGGGATTGCAATGCAGTAATATATAATGCGTATTCTTCCTATCTTAAAAATCAGAATCATTTTTATATTGAGTATATGCGGGGGTTGAACAATGTATTGGAAAAAATTCATGCCAGGTTTCCTCATTTACCCATGATGTTATGTTCAGGCGGTGGCGGCAGAGTAGATTATGCCGCGCTGCAGTTCTTTACAGAATATTGGCCAAGCGATAACACGGATCCCCTGGAACGAATATTCATACAATGGGAATACTCTTATTTTTATCCTGCCATCAGTTCCTCCAATCATGTTACGGATTGGGGTAAGCAATCTATAAAATACCGTACAGATGTAGCTATGATGGGTAAGTTAGGATTTGATATAGTAGTAAATAAATTGCCAAAAGAAGAATTGCAATTTTGCCAGGAGGCTATTAAAACATATAATACTGTAAAGGAGATCGTCTGGCATGGCGATCAATACCGCCTCAGCAATCCGAGAGTGAGCAGTGTGGCATCTATGTTATACGTCAATGAAAGCAAAACATCTGCTGTAATGTTCAATTACCTCGTAAATAACCGTTATGATGAGGGCAGTAAACAGCCGGTTCTGCTTAGCGGCCTTGACCGCAATGCCAAATACAGTATAGAAGAAGTAAATTTGTTCCCGGGAACAAAAAGCAGCATAAATCCTGCAACAGTTTATTCAGGTGACTTCCTGATGACTGTAGGACTAAATCCGGTTGTAAATTCTTCCCGGAGCAGTGTAGTACTAAAATTAATGAGTGTTAATTAACGCGTCAAAATATTGGCTTACTATACACGCATAGAGTAGCAGGCCCGGCCTCTGACTTTAAACTAACTTTTGTCAACCAATCAGCCATACGAAGAAATGGAATTGTTTCGTCTGATAGCAGCGGGTGACGAGCAGGCTTTCGCCCGGCTTCATACTTCCTATAAAGACAGGTTGCTGTATTACGGCAAGCGCTTTTTGGCGGAATGGTCGGAAGTGGAAGATATCGTTTCCGAAGCTTTTTTGAAACTATGGCTCTCCCATACCAATATGCAATCGGACACCCATCTTGCCAACTTCCTGTATCGTACCGTCCGGCATAGAGCGATCGACCGGCAGCGGGCGCTGGAGCGCCGGGATCAATTGCTGGAGGATATAAAGCCGGCGGAAGAAACAGAAGGGAACCAGTTTGAAGCAGAGCTGGTGCGGGTGGAAATGGTCCATTTGCTCGCCCATGCGGTGGATTCGCTGCCGGACAAATACAAGCGGGTATTTGAACTGGCTTACCATGAGGATCGCAGCCCTGCAGAAATAGCCCGCATTCTGCAGATTAATCCGGATACGGTCCGCAGCCAGAAGCGCCGGGCCATCGAACAGATTCGTCAATGGATTAAAGAAAAAAAGGCTGTCCTGTCGCTGTTTTTCTGGTGCTGCCTGCTGGCCATCTGTCATTTTACAGCCATTAAACGGCATAAAATGACAACCCCTTCACTATCGGAAAAAAAAATTTTCAATTTTTGGCACGATAGCTCATCTCATTCGTAATATTCTTACAAGCGTTCCTTTATGAAGTTTCAGGCGACCGAAATAGCGACCCTTTTGCTGAAGAAAATAAGCGGCCAGTTGACCGCAGAGGAAGCTGCCGCCCTCGAAGAATGGAAAAATGCGTCGGCGGCCAACCGGCGTGAATATGAAGACCTGCTTCAATTGACGGTATTGAAGGACGAGCTTACGCGCTACCGGGATGCGCAGGCGGTTGGTAAGCGGCTAACGATCCCTGCTAAAGGGATTGCCGGCACAACCATACCGGAAGATACGCAGGATATTACCTCCCCTCCCACTCGCCGCATACCCTTCCTTCGCCGGTATTGGGCCGCGGCATCCGTACTCCTGCTATTGGGCCTGGGCACTTATCTCTGGATTAAGCAACCGACAGTTGACAATGGACAGTTGACAATTAAAGAAGCAGGTAAAAATGATATAGCGCCGGGCCGGGAAGGAGCTATTCTCACTTTGGCCGATGGCAGGCAGGTTGTGCTCGACAGCCTCGGTAACGGGCCGATCGCCATGCAAAGCGGCACCCAGGTGGTACTGCAAGACGGTCAGCTGGCCTACGACCCAACGAGATCAATCTCAGGCAAAGTGACCTATAACACCATGAGCACCCCGAAGGGAAGGCAGTTCAGCTTACGTCTGCCAGACGGAACCAGAGTGTGGCTGAACGCCGCCAGTTCGATCAGGTATCCTACGACATTCGTGGGCGCGGAAAGAAAGGTGGAAATACAGGGAGAAGCATATTTCGAAGTGGCAAAGAACACCAAGATGCCGTTTCGCGTGAATGTGAATAATAGAGCGAACGTGGAGGTTCTCGGAACCAGTTTCAACGTGAACGCATATGAGGATGAGCCTAATATCAGCACAACGTTATTAGAAGGCGCTGTAAAGGTGGCCGCTTTCCAGGTTGTGTCTCCTGACAGACCTGTCATCCTCAAGCCCAGACAACAAGCGCAAATCATGCAGGCCGGTCCGGAGACACGACCTGGAATTAAAGTCATTAACGATGCCGATATAGATAAAGTGATGGCCTGGAAGAACGGCGCCTTCAACTTTACCGATGTCAGCCTGAAAGACGTGATGAAGCAATTAGAACGCTGGTACGACATTAAGATAATTTACGAAAGCACTGTGCCGAATGTAGAGTTAGCAGGGAAAATGACCAGGGACGTTACGCTTAATGAGCTGCTTAAAAACCTGGAGGATTTGGGCGTGCATTGCAAGCTCGAGGGTCGAACAGTAGTTGTGCTGCCATGAGGCGATATGGCCCGAATGGTATAAATTATCTGGTTCGGCTTTTATTGCCGCCGCGAGGCGGCACTCTATAAAACCGGATCGCCCATTAAAAAACAAACCGGAAATGCGGGAACACTTCCGGCGATGTTTGGGCTGATCCAAAAGGTAATGACACATTTTTTTTCAACCAAACAAGCAAATTTATGCAGAAAACTGCTATTGGTGGCCTGTTCTTTCATATCGTGTCGCCTGACCGGTATATTACCTGGCTACCCACTCAAACGATGCGCTTTATGAGACTGCTCACTGTCTTTCTTTTCGCTGCTTCGCTCGCTGTTTCCGCCCGCCCCGCAGCTCAAACGATCACTCTCTCCGGAAAGAATCTTACCCTCAGGGAGGTTTTTTCCGCTATTGAGAAGCAAACCGGCTACCTGGTTCTGGGCAACAAAGCTGTCTTCAGCAACCGGAAACCCCTTTCTCTTTTTGTCAACAACCTGCCACTTCACGATTTTCTGGATATGGTCTTAAAAGATCAGCCCGCTAAATACCAGATCGCGGGTAAAACCATCTTCCTCTCGGAGAAATCCCGTGCCATGTCTTCGAACCGGCCTATACCCTACCCACTCATCCAGGAGGCCGCACCGCCAATTACCGGGGTCGTTCGGGATGCTGATGGCCATCCATTGCAAGGGGCATCTGTCACGGTAAAAGGAACCAATACCGGAACCTCTACTGACATGAATGGAAGATTTACCATTGACGCCAACTCCGGCCAGGTGTTGGTGATTTCTTTTACGGGTTACCAGGAAAAAGAACTTCCCATTACTTCCGCCGTTATTACATCTTCCAGCCAACAAACTTTTATCATAACGCTTCTGGTGGCAGAAACTGCCATGGATAATGTAATTATTGTTGGCGCTTCTGTAAAGAAAAGAGATATAACGGGCGCCGTCGTTAATGTAGATGAAAAAGTATTGGAGGAAAGGCCGGTAACCAGTATCACTGAAGCATTGCAAGGCAGGGCTACAGGTGTTTTTATTCAGGGCAATCCGCAGCCGGGAGGTGATGCCACTATACGCATCCGGGGAAATAACTCCATTCAATATGGCGGCAACCCCATTTTTGTTGTCGATGGAATTGTAATGGAAGAAAATTTCAACCTGACAAACCTGAATGATGTTGCTTCCGTTACTGTTCTTAAAGATGCCAGCGCTACAGCGCTTTATGGTTCCAGGGGCGCCAATGGAGTGGTGGTGGTAACAACAAAGAGAGGGAAAAGAGGGAAAGGGCTGGTAAGTTATAATACCTGGTTAGGAGTTGAAAAATTTATCAATGAAAATTTAAGCCTGGGCGCAAAGGATATTTATAATCTGCGGATCGATGCATTGACAAACTCCCATGTAGCTACGGATTATTTTGCGCAGCATCCTGGCGCCACCAGTGAACAGTTCGTTAATGATGAATTGTTGAAACCAAATTCCAATTGGTTTGCTGATTATGAAAAAGAAACTTATGCCGAGGGAAAAAGTTATGATTGGGTGAAGGCCATATCCCGTTCGGGGTTACAGCAAAATCATTCGCTTAGTTTTTCCGGAGGGGGCGAGCATAACACCTATTATTTAAGCTTTGGATATATAGATCAGAAAGGTTTGATTCTGGGTTCCGCCAACAAACGCTATACCGGAAGAATAAATGCGGAGCAGGAAATTAAGCCCTGGCTTAAAGTGGGAACAAATACTTTCCTTACCAGGTCTGTTAATAATGAAGTGGACGGGGCCGTATTTTCCGTTGCCCAGGAATCAAACCCATTGCTACCGATAGACCGGTATAAAGACACACTCTTTCTGGCTTGGGGGAATAACTGGGACATCAATAGAGAAAACCCGTTTAATACCTTAAAAATAGATAAGGACAGGAATAAGGTTAAAATCGCTTCATCAAATTATGTAGAAATAACTCCTATCAGAGGGTTAAAGGTCAGATCAACTTTTTCTATCGACAATCTGACCCAAGAATACTACGAATATGTTCCCAGTTATATTCAGCAGGCTTATCGGGATTCTTACAAAGGGCGCGCCATTCATAATCTGGACTATTCAAACAATTTTCAGTGGGATAATTCTGCTACTTATGATGCTTCTATTGAAAACCATCATATTTCTGCGCTGGTATCTACGAGTTTAAGTAAGAATCAATTTCGCTATACGAATGTTCTGGCCCGGGATTTTCCAATAGATGATTTTAGTTATTACAATTTAGGAAGCGCATACGACAAAGAAAATTTCACTTTGGGGTCCGATAAAAATGTATTTTCCTTAGAGTCCTATTTGGCAAGGGTAAATTATAATTATCGCAATAAATATTTTGCTACTTTAACTGGCCGCTATGATGGTTCTTCCCGTTTTGGAGATGGCCATAAATGGGGATTTTTCCCTTCGATAGGCCTTTCCTGGAATGTTCTTAACGAGGAATTCATGAAAAGTCAACAACTTTTTGACGTTATGAAGTTAAGACTTGGATATGGCAGTGTCGGTAATCAGGATATTCCAAATTATGCTTTTTACAGTCTGTATAACCCGGTGTACTCTGGCGGAAGTGTTTCTTTCGTCTCTTCCGGATTAAGAGGTACGCCAAACCTGACATGGGAAAAACAAAATCAATCCAATATAGGAGTAGACCTGTCCCTGTTTAATAACAGGTTGTCCCTGAGCGCCGACTATTTTCATATAGTGAATTCCAACCTTTTAATGCGCCGTACTCTTTCTACCATTACAGGTTATAATTCTACTATAGAAAATATCGGAGAGCTGACCAATAAGGGAATTGAATTAGCAATTACAGGAGTTGTTCTGGATAGAAAGGATTTGCATTGGGATATTTCTGTAAACTTTTCAAAGGACAAGAATAAGATAACCAAATTGTATCAGGGTGTAGATGCCATTTACAACTTTGGAGGGTTTACCGGAGCGGATATTCAAAGAACGGGAAATTTCTTTTTGGGTAAATCGCTGAACACTATTTACATGTTGCAATTTGATAGAATTATTCAGGAAAAGGACATGGATTATGTAAATAGCCTCCAATTACCGGGCAAAACATTGCAACCGGGAGATATGCTTCCCAAAGATCAACAGTCGCAGGGGGAGGCAGGTTATGGAGTAATAGATGCAAATGACCGTACCATCGTGGGCACCCAGGATCCCAAGTTCTATGGTGGCTTCTCAACAAGGCTTGGATGGAAGAATTTTGAGTTTAACTCTGTTTTTACCTATTCGTATGGAGCAAAAAAGATAAGTACTTATTATGAACGCCTGATGACTGGTACCGGGTTTTGGCCTGCACATAAGGATAATCTCGACAGATGGACCCCTACACATACCAACACCAATATTCCCCGTGTAACTTATGATAATGCGCAACGATTCGGAGCCAATGAAACATCATGGGGGTTGCAGGATGCGTCGTTTTTAAGATTATCAACGATTACCTTATCATATAACGTAACCGATACTTATCTCAAGAAGGTGGGACTGTCCGGTTTAAGATTGTACGTTTCAGGAAACAATGTTTTTACATTGACGAAGTATAAGGGATATGATCCCGAGAATGGAGATTGGTATCCCACAGCCAGAATGTTTGTCGGAGGTATAAAC
>JBGAJL010000188.1:0-3537 GCA_044224935.1 Flavitalea sp. | reverse complement strand
TCTCGATAAAATATCTTTTGATCGCATCTACTGCACTTCTTTTCGTGTTTTCGGTGACCACCCTTCCTTTTACCAACCCTGTTTTCTTGGTCAGTTCATCCGAATCCGTTTTTTTAATGCCTCTGAAAGTAAAGGTGCCAAGCCGCGGGCGCTCAGTCACATGGATCTCGATATCCACTATTCCGTCATGCAGGCGGGTAAAGAATATTTCTATGTTGGCGAAGAGGTTTTGTTTCCAGAGATTATTGATCGCCTTGCTGAAATTATCGCCTCCGGGGATGGTGACCTTATCGCCGGGGGTGAGGGCTGCAATAGAGATCAGCAGTTGTTCATCCAGGTATTTCGTGCCGGAGATCTTAATGGTACCTAAAGTGTATTCCTTCGGCACCTTCGAATTGGAAAGCTCCAGCAGTTGCGGATCAATGGAATTAGGGGTAGTATCTGCCGCGTTTGGTACAGGATTATTGGTAGAGTCGGTAACAACCTGGGCGCTCGCAGAGGAAACAGTAAAAAAAACCAAAGCCAGTAAAAAGACACCTGGCGTAAACTTCCTCTGCATTCCGGGATTTTTAATGTGGGGCAAATTAAAATGGATTTATTAAAACTTTTTGTTAAACCATTACCTGTTCACTGGTTTTGCCGAAGCGCCTTTCGCGAGACTGATAATCGAGGATGGCCGTATAAAGATTTTCCTTTCTGAAGTCGGGCCACCTGACCTCGGTAAAATATAGTTCAGCATATGAAAGCTGGTACATTAAAAAATTACTTATTCTAAACTCACCGCTCGTGCGGATCATCAGTTCAGGGTCCGGGAACCGGCCCGTACACAGGTACTGATGAAACGATTCCTGGGTAATGCTCTGCGGATCTATCTTTCCTTCCGTTGCTTCCGTCGCAATCTTCTTTACCGCTTCGATGATTTCCCAGCGGCTGCTGTAGCTTAGCGCCATAATAAGGTTCAGCCCTGTATTCTTTGTTGTGATCGCTTTTGATTCATCGAGCTCCCGGATGGCGCCGGGGGGCATTTTCGACAGGTCGCCGATCACGTGCAATTTAATATTGTTCCTGTTGAGCGTTTCCGTTTCCTTCCTGATTGTTTGAACCAGCAGCTCCATAAGGCCCGACACCTCCGCCTCGGGGCGGTCCCAGTTTTCCGTCGAAAAAGCATAAAGGGTCAGGTAACCTATTCCCAGCTCCGCGCAGCCTTCCACTACGTCACGAACGCTCTCCACTCCATGGTAGTGCCCATACAGCCGGTCCTGGCCCCTTTCCCTGGCCCATCGTCCATTGCCATCCATAATAATGGCAATGTGAGAGGGGAGCCGGCTCATATCAATTTGATCTTTCAAACGGTGCATGCCAATTTTTGGCGCACAAAGGTATGGAAATTAATCAGCCTTGGGGCAGCGGTAGGAAGTAAGATTGAAGGAAAATGTAAGTTCGGCTATAATATACTGGTCTTTCTGCTTCGGAAAGCCACGCTGGCGGCCCTCTATGCCGATCGGCTCGCCGGTTTCGTAAGACCTGTCCTGCATGAGCTGGGCTATAGAGGGAGTGCCGTCCGAGTTACTGGGAAATTTATCGCTGCCCACATAGGTTTTGCTCACGTCGTCGATATAGTCGGTGCTGGTAAACCGGTGCGTAACCTCTGCGCCGATATTCATGCGCGGGTTGATGGCATATTTAACGCCCAGACCAAAAGGAAGGCAGATGGCAATCGTATTATACGGCTTCCGGTCGGGATAAGCCGTCGTTCCCTGGCCCTCAGTGCCCAGGGGGCGGAGGTAAACTTTCTGTCCCTGGTAATAAGCGTAGGGATCATAATTGAAGATGCCCGCGCCTACCGTAAGATAAGGGGTGAACCGGTGATAGGGGTCGGAAGGAATGAACTTGAAAAAATTGAAATCGCCTGATACGGCCAGCTCGAGGATATTGGTATTGAAGCTCAGGTTCCTCCTTTTTTCATACTCGCTGGAATTATACATATCGGAATAGCCCAGCCGGGTATAGTGTCCGCTGATGCGGACCGAAACATAATTATTGATATTCTTGCGGACAAACATCCCGATCGCTGCCTTGGGCCGGTTGAGCCTCGCGTGGGTATTCAGGTCACCGAAATAATGTGATAAGCCTGCGGAGATGCCGATCTCTCCCTCCATCACTTCGCTTTCATACTGTGCCATCACTTCTGAAGATCCCGCAAGCACCAACAGCAGTAAAGAAAAAATGACTTTTTTCATATCACAAGATAATAATTGGTAAAACGCGATATTCGTCAATTTCTTGTTCAGTAAAAGTTAATTCCGCGTATCAAGGCCCCAGGAAAGCTTTTCGCGCAGCGTTTGCAGAAAATTATTTTCGTTCAGCCGCACAAGGCTGATGGTAAACGATTCCCTGCGCACGGCGAGTTGTGTTTTTTTGTCGACGATTTCCTTTCTTGAATCGAGCGCGCAGATGAAACTGTCTGTTCTGCCCTCCACCTCAAATGAAATGACATTGTTATCCGGCACGATGATGGGCCTCACGTTGAGGTTGTGCGGCGCCACGGGTGTGATCACAAAACTGCCCGATTCCGGGAACACGATCGGCCCCCCGATGCTCAGCGAATAACCCGTGGAGCCCGTCGGCGTTGCCACAATCACTCCATCGGCCCAGTAGGTGTTTAAAAATTCACCATTCAGATAGGTATGCACCTTGATCATCGGCGAGGTGTCCGTTTTGTGAATGGCAAATTCGTTCAGCCCGAAAGGCATGCCGTTGAACAGTTCCGTATCTCCATCCAGGTGTATCAGCGATCGTTTATCTATTACGTAAGTCCGGTTCACGAGCGCCCGAACCGCCGTGTGCAGGTTCTGCCGGCCGATGCCGGCAAGGAAGCCCAGCCTTCCGAAGTTAATTCCCAACACGGGGATGTTCTTATTGCGCACAAGCGTTACCGTGTCCAGCATCGTTCCATCCCCTCCGAGGCTGATTACAAAATCGATCGATTCATCGAGATCATCCGAATTATGAAACAGCTGAACATTTCCCGGTGTATTGAAGACAGAAGTGATGGTTTCAAAAAAAGGAGAATAGATAAGAATGCGGATATTATTTTTTGAAAGCTCATCAAACAAAAATCTTGCATCCTGGTATTGATCTTCACTGATGCCCCTGCTGTATATTGCTACCTTCATGTAAAACGCTTAAAATTCACTCTTGAGGTGTAAAAATAGACCGTTTTCACCTAATTGGTTAAAGCAGTAATCCAAACGGAACACAAAGTCGTAAAATGTTACCACATCTATACCCACTCCTGTTGTGTACAGCATTTTATTGGCAAGTGAATTTTCGGGCCACCGTTTGTTCATCGCATAGCCCATGTCGCCGAATATTTTTGCATAGATATGGAAAGGGATCCTGTCATGCGAGCGCGACCGGATATAGGTGGGCACGGCGAAGCTGATCAATTCTTTCTTGAATTTCTGCTTGGTCATCAGCGCGCCTGCGCCATCGATGACATAGCGGTCGAGGCCACGGAGATATAAATCGCCGTAG
>JBGAJL010000187.1:0-3602 GCA_044224935.1 Flavitalea sp. | reverse complement strand
CAGTACAGCCAGGATGCAAATCTCAGCAATTTCGGCAGCGCTTCAGCAAACTATGACCGGTTACCTGGCACAAAACAATATGGTTTTGTATTGAACGTAGGGTTTTAATTCATTTTTTTAACAGTACTACAATGTCAAATATTTCAAAAATAAGTATAGCACTAATTACCTCGATGCTTATCCTGGGTAATACTGCCTGTAAAAAAGGGTGGCTCGATGTAAACTACAATCCCCAGCAACTGACCGACAGTGCAGCCACATCCGATTTGATTTTGCCAGGGCTCCTTTCCAATTGGCCGGGAATCGATATAGATGCTTTCAATGAATGGATGGGCTACTGGTGCAGGCCGCAAATAAATGAGGCCGGTGATCAAAGTACCACTTATAATATTAAAGCGCTTTTCTGGAGTGGTGACCCAACGATTGGTGCATCACTCCTAGAAGAGAAAGCAAGGAGAAGGGGGCAGACTTTCTATGAAGGAATCGCGAAAATAATGCAGGCACTGACCTGGAGCAGGAATGTGGATATGTATAACAACATTCCTTATACGGAAGCCTTTAAGGAAAATATAAGACAACCCAAATATGATAGCGGTCAGTATATTTACGAAGACCTGATGAAACAATTAACTGCGGCTATTGATTTGATTAAAAATGCCCAAATAGACAGGAATGTAAAAATATCCACTGCAGATATCATGTTTCACGGCGATAAAACGATGTGGATCAAATTTGCCAATACCCTGAAGCTGCGGTTGCTCATTCACCAGGCCAACAGAACAGAAAGGGATCAGTATATTAAAGATGAAATTGATAAAATAGTAAATGAGGGCTCGGGGTTTCTACATTCCGGGGAGGATGCGTCAATTAATCCTGGCTATACCTGGCAGCGTCCCAATTCTTTTTATGAAAAATATACAAAATTTGAAACGTACAATACCTATTGGCCACCAGCATGGCCAGGGGCCTCGGCCAACACAACTGCATTGAATTTTTTAAAAGAAAATAGTGACCCGAGAATAGCATTCTTTTATGATCCGGTTGAAAACCCGGTGCCGGCAGGAGGCGCAGAACCATTCACACAGCCCGCACCTTTGACTTTCAGGGGCAATAAATTTGGTTTGTCTATTAATGAGGTAACCTATCCTTACCAGGGCACGGCTTATGTTTCACATGTTGGCGGCATAAAAGAAGATGGCGTTGTAACTCCTTTTTCCACGGGTATTTTAAAAGGTTACGATATGGGTAGCTGGGTGATCACGAGTGTTGAAAGTTTATTTTTACAGGCCGAAGCGGTTTATCGCGGATGGCTGCCGGGTAGTGCTGAGCAGGCCTATAAGAATGCGGTAACAGAATCTTTCCGTTGGCTGAATGCAGGTGGCAATAGTACGGTGCCCGAGCTTTCCGATGCTGTGTTCAGCGATTGGTACGACAGCCAGGTAACCGCTGGTAATCCGAATGTAAGCTGGCAGGCGGCCCCGGACAGGTATAAGCTGCTGATGTTTCAAAAATATATGGCACTGAATGGCATAGAATCGTTTGAAACCTATGTGGATTACAGGAGAAATGGCGCTTATCCGGATATCCCTTTGTCCGCTGATCCTAAAAGGGTATCTGATAAATTACCTGTCAGGAATCTGTACCCTGACGCAGAGTATGTGAACAATGCCGAAAATGTAAGAGCGCAGGGAGTTATTGATGTATTCACCAGTAAAATCTGGTGGATGCCATAAGCTGTCACGTGTTGCAGCGTTTCGGCAATGCGATTGATAACCTTATTGCACTGAACAGGGGTTGGTTGGATGCGAACGGTGATTAGCTTAAGATACGTAATTTTAGATATGGGAGATATCTGGCCGCTACCACATTATGCATGGTGCACGACTCCCCGTTTATAATGAAACAAAGATTACTATCATGAAAAAGAATTTTCTCCGGCAGGCAGCCACGCTGGCCATACTGACCATTCTTTCCATGCAATCCGTTTCTCAGTCGCAGCGACCCAATATTATTTTTATTCTTTCCGACGACCATGCTTTTCAGGCAACAAGCATATATGGGAATAAACTGGTACAAACGCCGAATATCGACCGCATTGCCCGGGAAGGTGCGCTACTGAAAAATAATTTAGTGGCCAACAGTATCTGCGGCCCCAGCCGTGCGACCCTGCTCACCGGTAAATACAGTCATAAGAACGGCTATGCGACCAATGAAAAGACTTTTGATGTGCGCCAGGAAACTTTTCCTGTACTGCTTCAACAGGCAGGCTATCAGACTGCATGGATAGGCAAACTGCACCTGGGAAGTCTTCCGATCGGGTTTGATTATTTCAACATCCTGCCGGGGCAGGGACAATATTATAATCCTGATTTCATCAATAATCATAATGATACGGTCCGGTATAAAGGATATGTTACTGATCTGATCTCAAACTTCTTTTTCCAGTGGCTGCAGGAGCGCGATACCAGCAAGCCATTTTTCGCCGTGGTGGGAGAAAAGGCGACTCACCGGTCATGGCTACCCGACATCGCAGACTTAGGCGCCTACGACCAGGTTAATTTCCCATTGCCTTCGACGTTTTATGATAATTATGAAGGGCGGGAAGCTGCCAGGGACCAGGATATGACGATCGACAAAACGATGCGGCTGAAAGAGGACCTCAAAGTGGGGGCACAATTTGGGGCAGGAGGATATGCCTCTGCGCGCCCGGGGATTATCAAACTCATGAAAGAATACTGGCCTGAAAAAAACTTCACCGAAGCAGACTACAGGAAGTTTTTTAATGAGCACGGTGAATACGGTCGTATGGATGCCCGGCAGGCAGCGGCCTACGGAAAATATTATGGTAAGATCACTAAAGATTTTGAGACAAGAAAACCGACCGGAAAGGCGCTTGCAGAATGGAAATACCAGCGATATCTCAAGGATTACTATGCAACTGCACGTTCCCTGGACCGCAACATAGGAAAAATCCTGGCTTATTTGGATAGTACGGGACTAAGCAAAAACACCGTTGTGATCTATGCTTCGGACCAGGGATTCTACCTGGGAGAACACGGCTGGTTCGATAAGCGTTTCATTTACGAAGAATCGTTGAAAACCTCCTTTGTTATTCGCTATCCGGGGGTGATCAAACCCGGGTCGCAGGTTAATCAGCTCATTTCAAATATCGACTGGAACCCTACCATCCTGGACATTGCCGGTATACAAGCGCCTGCAGAAGTACAGGGCCGTTCATTTCTTCCTTTATTGAAAGATCCAGAAGCGGATAATTGGCGCGATGCGCTGTATTATCACTACTACGAATATCCGCATCCTCATCATGTGTCCCCTCATTTTGGTATCAGAACAAAAGATTATGTGCTGGCCCGGTTCTACCAGGGAGTAAACTCCTGGGAGCTTTTCGATTTAAAAAAAGATCCCCACGAATTGCGCAATGTATATAACGATCCCGGGTATGCGAAAATGGTGATCTCGCTGAAAGAGAGACTGAAAGAACTGATCCGGCAATATGACGACCAGGAAGCGATGCAGCTATTCGAAAAAGACTAAGTTCCCGGTTGCTGGGCTTATTCCTCTTTTGCTCTTCCGGACATCATTTC
>JBGAJL010000186.1:0-3984 GCA_044224935.1 Flavitalea sp. | reverse complement strand
AGGATTACCCGGTTTTGCGAACGAATAGTGGTAAAGTACGGCACGAATAGATTTAGGCGGGAGGCCGTGAAAGGGATTTCCGGCAAACAGGCTCAATGCATCGCGATCGTTGTGTAGCAATTTAAAGATAAGCTTATAGGTCCAGGGATATTCCTGTGGTGTAGACATCGATGCGAACCACATCTGCCAGTCTAACCGGAGATGGTAGGGGGCAATTTGCGGGGGGCGCTTGTCGAGTGCAACGGGAAGTCCCTTATAAATATAGGGTTTCCAGTCCGCGCTGTCATCCGGATTGTCCGACAGGGTGCCTTCAAATACTATGTTTAGACGCTCGCGCTCTACCGTACCAAAAGCTCCGTAAGTGTTCACGAGATGCAGGGGATCGAACGAAGTGTTCATGATCTGGCGGGGAGATAGCAGGTTGATTACGGGCCGGATGCTTAAGAGGCCTACGACAGCCGTTAATACCCATGCGGCCTTGAGCATAGGTTTGGAAACTATTGCATTTTCTTCTGCAAACTTTGCCTTGCGTACAAGATACTGCGGCAGAATTTTTGACCAGAACCTGTCGTCGAAACAGGCGAAGGCCGGGATGATCGTGAGCCAGTTCAGAAAAGATAAATTTCCGCTTAAGATAATGTTCAGCTGAAATCCAATGATTATTATGCCTGCGATGTACCGTGCCAGGCGGGGCCAGAATACGAACCAGGGCGCTACTAATTCTGCCAGGTGGTTTGCCCAAACACCTGCTTTTAGCAGCCAGTGCGGCAGAAAATGAAACAGGCGGCTAAGCGGCCCCGGCATAGGTTGTGTTTCGAAATGATAAAACAATGCAGTGCCATCTCTCCACATTTCGTTGCCACGGATCTTTATTAATCCTGAACCGAGCATGACACGGAAAATAAGCCAGCGAAATAAAATAATAACAGGTAACGGCGGCGGGCGTTTTGGAAACGGGCGCATTTCGATCAGCGGGCATAAAAACACCGCCAGGAAGCCGGTTTCCGTTAATTGGAGCTCCCAGCCGAAGCTGTACCATTCCTGCCCCACATGAATAAAAGAAGTATAAATAAACCAGAGTACCAACAGGATGATCGAGTTGGCATATCCTGCCGCTACCACGCAGGATAAAACGAGCCCTGTCCATGCTGCGATCAGCATAGCTGAATCGGAATGATTGAACCAGAAGACGGACGGTGACAGCATAAAGGAGGCCGGCACAGAGCCCAGAGACGTTTTAATTTCGTTCAAATAATTTCCAGCGGGCAAAAGTCCCTGCGAACCGATAAGCGGAATAATCTGGTTGATGGCAACGAGAAAGGCGATAGCATAAATAATTCCCAGCAGGCGAAGGATCATAAACCTTGTTAGCCAGTAGGTAGATGCATTTGCGGACCTGTTTTTCAATATTCTTTCAGCTCCTTTCATTTCATCTTGCAGCGGTTGAATAAAGGAAGTTAATTAATCCGGCCGGAATAATCAGGCGCCCTGCCCGCTATTGATAGTTAATCCTCCGTCGACGACAAAAGTAGCGCCTGTGATATAAGAGCTGTCGGGGCCTGCCAGAAACACAGCCATTTTTGCAATTTCTTCCGGTTGTCCTGCGCGCTTCATGGGAATATGCTGTTCCTTTTTTTCTTTTACGGCCGGGTCGTCAATGGCTTCCTGGTTCATATGCGTTAATATCATTCCCGGTGCAATATTATTTACCGGAATGTTGTATGCAGCCAGTTCGAGCGCGAGCGATCTTGCGAAGTTTTTGATTCCTGCCTTCGACGCGTTATAGTCGGCATTTCCGGGAGTAGCCACTTCTTCATGTATCGAAGAAATATTGATGATCTTTCCTTTGCGCTTTTCCTTTTCAGGTATTTTACGAATTCCCTGCTGCAAAAAAATGTTCCATATAAATTGGTTCGGATGGTTTTATCGAATATTTCGGTTGGCATCTCGTCTACAGGTATATTCGATCCATTTACGCCGGCGTTATTCACCAGTATATCCAGTTGCCCCATCTTTTCAATAATACCGGCAACTATTTTTATAACTTCTTTTTCATCTGCCATTTAGTTGGTGCATCACTGCCCTGCCGCCGCTGTCAATGATTTCCTTTACTACTTCCCTGGCGCCTTTTCGTTGGAATAATAAGTAATAATTACCTCAGCGCCCTCTTTTGCAAATGCGATTGCAATCGCTCTTCCGATGCCCGAGTCGGAGCCGGTAATTAATGCGCTTTTGCCTTGCAGAATCATGTAAAATAAACTTGAAAAATCATACCATACGCGCCTGTGGTGAAAATGCAACAACTGCTTATCCTCAGGAAGCGCGCCCAAACCGGCCGGCTCCGAAGGGGGAAGAAATGAAATCCGGTCATTGTTCATGGTTCGTTCGTAAATTGTATTACACACGCTTATATGAACGGAACACTTATGCAGTATTTCCATTGGTATTTGCCAAACGATGGAACATTCTGGAAAAAACTGAAAAATGATGCAAAACATCTTTCGGAACTGGGGATAAATGCCGTGTGGTTGCCTCCGGCTCATAAGGGCAAGGAAGGTGCCAATGCAAGCGGATACGATGTATATGATATTTACGACCTGGGACAATTTGATCAGAAGAACTCTGTGCGTACCAAATACGGAACAAAAAGGGAGTTAAAGGCAGCGGTAAAAGCACTGCACGAGAATGGCATTCGGGTATACATGGATATTGTGCTGAACCATATGGGCGGCGGCGACGAAATAGAGCGTATCTGGGTGAGAAGGGTGAATGAGGAAAACAGAAATGAATTTACCAGCGAGCCTTTCGAGATCGATGCCTTTACCAAATTTACATTTCCGGGCAGAGCCGGAAAGTATTCCAGGTTTATCTGGGACTTTCGCTGCTTTACCGGCGTCGATTATGCGCATGATCTCGGCGAGACCGCCATTTTCAGTATTGTAAATGAATATGGTGATGGCTGGGAAAATGTGCTCGATACCGAAAAGGGCAATTATGATTACCTGATGTTCTGCGATATTGAATTCAGAAATCCGGCGGTGCGCGAGGAACTGAAACGGTACGGCAAATGGTTGCTGAAGGAGATGGGCATGGATGGGGTGCGGCTCGACGCGGTAAAACATATCGTTCCCCAGTTTTATAACGAGTGGCTCGATTATATGCGAACGCTTAAGCCGGATATATTTGCCGTGGGTGAATACTGGGCGCCCGGCGATCTTCCGTTATTGCTAAAGTATATAGAGGCGACAGCAGGCCGCATGTCGTTATTCGATGCCTCATTGCATCATAACTTTTATCAGGCTTCGAATGAGGGAAAAGATTTTAACATGAATTCGATCCTGGATGGTTCACTGGTGAAAGCCAATCCCGCGCTGGCGGTGACGGTCGTGGATAATCACGATACACAACCCCTGCAATCGCTGGAGGCCCCTGTGGAAGCCTGGTTTAAGCCCCTAGCGTACGCACTGATATTGCTGCGCGAACAGGGTTATCCCTGTTTGTTCTACCCGGATCTGTACGGCGCGCATTATACCGATAAGGGCCGTGACGGCAACGACCATGAAATTTTTCTCGATAAATGCGATTGCATCGAACAACTGCTTAAAGCAAGAAAAGTATTTGCCTATGGCATTCAGCACGACTATTTTGATCATGTAAACTGCATCGGGTGGACAAGAGAGGGCACTGATGAAAACCCTAACTCCGGATGCGCCGTATTAATGTCGAATGGGGAAGATGGCTTTAAGCACATGCACATCGGAAAACGTCATGCAGGAAAAGTCTTTGTCGATTTCCTGGGAAAATATGAAGGGGAAGTAACTGTTAATGACGATGGGCAGGCCGAATTTAAAGTGCACGGCGGCTCTGTCAGCGTCTGGGCGTTAAAGCAATAATCAGAAAAACGATGCCCGCCATTCGCGGTTAAACGACTGGCCAGGCGTCAGCATATTAATTCCTTCCTTCTGAACTAATTGCTGGTTGCTG
>JBGAJL010000066.1:0-25429 GCA_044224935.1 Flavitalea sp. | reverse complement strand
ATGGGAATTAAAATATCCATAATCGACAGGCAAACGTTATCTCCCTCAAGGTAAGAAGAATAGGAAAAATGAGAAAATGTATGAGGGTCTTTCCTGCAGATTACGGTTCATCTGGTTTGAAATGCATGGAGGTTTGCGCCATTCGGCGATTTTCGTCAGCCGTTCGTCGGCTGATTTCCGTTGCACAGTTTCCGGATCTCAATTTTATGAACGATTCTTCATTTAAAGATCAATAAGGATGAACACTATAATAATGCCAACACGTTGCGCCCGCCAATTTTTTTTATCTATCCCGGTTGTTTTGTCATTGTTGTTTGACAGCTCTGCCGCCGGGGCACAGTTGCTGAAGAGAATAATTAATGATGTAAAACAGACCGCACAAAACCGGGCCGACAGCAAAACGACAGAAACCACAAACAAAGCAATCGATAAGATAGGAAGCAGTAAAAGCAGTAAGCCGGGATCCTCTTCTTCCGGAGACTCTTCTTCTGTAAATAAAGTGCTGGGCGCCTTCGCCAAAGCCGCGCAGGATAATCCGAACGATACCTCTTCTGCTGATTTGACAATGAAAGCGCTCGGAAACCTGGTGGGAGGAGGTGGCGTTTCTGCTGCGGACAGCGCCGCGGCGATAAAGGAATATACGTCCGCCACCGGCGGAGCCGGTATCTATTATGAATATACCATTGATGTTAAAACAAAACAGAATAGTGGTTCGCAAAGCGTATCCAGGATGTATATGACGAATGGAGGCGAGGGCCGGTCCGAGATGAATATTGCTGCGATGATGGGCGCCCGGCAATCAGGCGCTATGGTTGTAATTGGAAGGGCCAGCCATCCCACCTATAGTATCACATTGGACGATGATGAAAAATCATATTCGCTGAATGTAATCGATACTTCGCTTATTAATGGAGTTGACAAGAATTGCCGGGTAACCAAAATCGGCGATGAAACGGTGCAGGGCTATCATTGTATTCACGTGAGAATGACCACTACTTATGGCAGCGGAATGTTTAAATCGGCGAGCGAAGAAGATATCTGGACCAGTGTTGATGTTCCGGGCTATGCGATAATGAAAAAAACAATGATGCAGCAGAACGTCACACCGCAGCTATTCAAAGCATTGGAGGCGGCAGGCTGTGCCGGATTTGTGGTGAAGATGAGTAGCGGCGGAAAGAATTATTCGATGACGATGCAGCTGACTAAGGCCGAAAAACAAAATTTTCCCGCTTCTTTATTTAAGATCCCGGCGGGATATACCGAATCATCAGGTAACCTGATGCTCGGAAATATGATTAATGCAGCAAAGAAACAGTAACGGTACGGCGTATGATTAACTCCTTTCCCATGCAAGCGATGCAGAGATCCGGTCTCCCGTTTCATCGGTATAATATATGGTGACGCCAATGGCCCTGGCCAGGTCTGCTGCAATCTGCAGACCCAGGCCGGAGCGCCCGCTGCCTACTTCTTTTCCTGCTAATCGCTCATTGAGTTGGGCCGCAGCAATCTGGGAAGATTTATTCGTGATGGAGATGCCGCTGCTGTTGTTAGTAACAATAATACCGGACGAGGGATCGCCGTATTTTATTGCATTCTGCAGGAGGTTGCGTACGATCACCGAAATAAAGTTTTCGTCGGTATGCCGGATAAATGTTTTATCGATATTGTTGTGTACCGTAATTTTTTTCTCCGAGAGTTGCTCAGTAAGTAAGTCGGTTTCTTTTTCTATTACCGCATAAACAGCGATGCTGCTGAATTGCGGAGAAAAATGCTGCATCTGGCTTTTGCTCCACAGCAGCAGGTCTTCCATCGTCCCGAGCACGTTTTCAGAAGCGGTTTTTAACCGCTGTTCATGTTTTTCGCGTTCCTGGCCGGAAAGCATTTCCGGGTTGTCTTTTTGCAGTTGCAATAACTGCACGATGCGCGCGGCCGGCGCTCTCAGATCATGACCAATAATGCCGAATAATTTTGCCTTTGTTTCGTTGGCCTGTGCCAGTTGCCGGTTGAGCGCTCCGAGTTGTTCGTTTTTGTTGTTAAGCTGCTCATTCAGGTTGGCTTTGTTGCGGTAAATGAAATACATTAATAGCGTGATAATTACCAGCGCCACCAGCCCCGACATGAGGAACAGTTTTGTATTGGCTGCGGCCTGCAGTTGCAATACCTGCAACTGATTTTCTTTTCCCAGCAGCCCGATCTTTTCTTCTTTCTGCCGGGTTTGATAGCGCGTTTCCTGGTCGGCAAAATTCAGTGATATTTTTTCGTTGTTGAGCGAGTCGGACTGACGGATATAATCTTCATTGTATTTCCACGCTTTATCTATATCGCCATTCCCTTTTTGCGCAAGAGCCATATATTTCAGTTCTTCGGTATATTGTTCCCTGCTGATCTGTGCGGCCACGGGTAACGATTGCTCGAACAGTCCGATGGCTTCTTTGTATTTTCCTGTCTGCTGAAAATACCGGCCCTTGATCATCTGTGCCTGGTACAACAGTATTGGCGATTTGCTTTTTGTTGCCAGCGTATCTGCTTTTGTTACATATTGGAGAGCTGCAGCGGGTTGCTGATGGTCGAGGTAGTATTTGGCAATATTCATATTGGCCGAGATCAGCTCGGAAGGAACCGTGGAACTTCCCTTTGTGGCTGCATCCAGGAGCTTTTCATATTTTATCGCGGAATCTATTTTTTCTTTTATTGCATATATTTCTGTAAAAGAGCTCAGGTATCGCACGGCTACCAGCGGAGAGGCCGATGAATAGGGGAGGCCCTCTTTTAAAACATCGAGCGCTTTATCGGGCAGCTCCGTGTTTTGATATTGTTTGGAAAGCAGGTAGCATTGTATGGCATAGTCGGCGCGCAATTTCATATCGCTGGTGGTGTCAATTACCTTTTTGCGCAGCTCCACGCTTTTCAGGAGGTAATCCTGCGCCGTACTGTAATAGGATTTTTGCTGGTAATAACTTCCCATGGCAGAATAGCCGTCCTGCAGTATTTTGGTATTATGTGTGGTATCGAGAATGGTTTGCAGAATATTTTTACAGCTATCCACTTTCTGCTGTTGCCGTAATTGAAAATTGACGGGTATCAGCGCCACGCAGGCGCTCGACATCAGTTCTCCCGATCCTGCTTTTTGCGCTTCGTAAAGGCTCTGATAGAAATAATATTGTGCACTGTCGAATTTAACCTGGTAATAATTGCCAAAGGCGGCAAAGAAAAAAAATCGTGCGCGGTCGGCGGCATCGGAGGCGGGCACCAGGGAGAGGCCTTTAAGCGCTGCATTTTCCAGTACGAGATAATTATCGGCTGCTTTATTTGCGTTGAGCCGCAGGGATTCGCAATAAGCCATCCATGCTGATGCTTTTTCTTTTGCTGTTTTGAAATGAGAAAGATCGGGCGCCTGCGCAAAGCTTTGTGTGCCGGAAAAAAAGATAATAAGAAGGAGGATGAAGAATCTCATAAGCGGAATAATAAACATGTTTTCATAAAAGACCAGGTAATGCATGTTTAAACGATTTGCTCACGGGTATCTCTGTTCCTTCCACAACAACCTTATTATTTTTTATGCAGCTGATCTTTTTCAGGTTTACGAGGTAGCTCCTGTGGACCCGGGTAAAACCGACGTTGCTGAGTCTTTCCTGCATGTGCGCGAGCGTCTCCAGCACGAGCAGGTTTTGCGACGGCGTAACGATGCGTACATAATCCTTCATGGCTTCGATATAGTGAATTTCGTGAAGGGGGAGTTTAATTTTATCATATCCCTGTTTCACGATAATAGTATCCGCTTCCTGCTGTTTGTCGAAGATGGCGGCTTTGTTGCGCAGGGTAAAAAAGTTAAGGATGCGGTGCGCGCAGGCGGAAAATCGTTCCGGGCTGACAGGCTTAAGCAGGTAGTCGAATGCCTCCAGCTCAAATCCTTCGAGTGCAAATTCCGGGTGGCTGGTGATGAGAATGACCACGGGAGGTTGCCAGTGCAGTTTACGGATCAGTTGCAGGCCGTCGATCTCCGGCATTTCAATATCGGCAAAAACAATATCGGGTTTAAAGCGGTTGATGAATTCGGCCGCCTCCAGCGCATGAGGAAAGCATACTGGTGGTCCCAGGAAGGGAAACCTTACGATCTGCGCCTGCAGGGCGATCTGATCGATGGGCTCGTCGTCTACGACAACGGAAGAAAGCTGCTTACTCATGTAAACGAATTATTATGAGCGCAGGTTAAGGTGATTCAAGTTAAGCTAAAAAAGTATATTTCTCCGGATCTTTTGAGGGAAACGGAAACTGCAAATTACCCATCTGTTGAATTAATGAATACGGGCAGCTGAATGGAACAGTCGTTATTCATAATGCCTTACACAAAAAAGATTTTTTTTAGAAAATAAAATATCCCTATCTTGAACTATAAATATAGTTTATGATTCATCTTACCAAAGCAGAGGAGCAGGTCATGAAGGTTTTATGGGAAATCAATGGTGGGCTATTGATGCAAATAGTGGATAAGATGCCTAAGCCCCAACCCCATAAAAATACGGTAGCAACTGTCTTGAAGACCTTGGTTAGCAAGGGAGTTGTTGAAACCGAAACTGTAGGCAGATTTTTCAGGTATTACCCGCTTGTAACTAGAAAAGATTACTGCTCTTCAACGCTCGCCACTGTCGCAAAAGGCTATTTCGCAGGATCCTTTAAAAGTATAGTTTCCTTCCTGGTTGATGATAAAAAACTTGACATTAATGATCTTGAGCTTTTAATGAAGCAGATTAAGAAAGCTAAAAAATAAATCATGGAAGATTTTGCCTCTTTTTTGATGAAATCGGTTTCAATCAGCGGGAGATTATTTGCTTACTATCAGTTGGTTTTGAAAAATTGCGCATTTCATTCATTTAACCGATTGTATCTGAACCTGACTGTAATTTTAAGTTTGATAGTGCCTTTGCTTCACCTGCCTGCATTAAATCAATCGAACGAATTTGCCAAGTTAAATATCGTTGACAGCAATGGTCATTTAGTCAACTCGAATTCTGATGAGCCTGATTTCATCTCGGGTTTATTATTTGCCGTTTTCCTGGGAGTAGGTATTTTGTTGCTATCAATTCTGTTCCGGCAAATTATATCGATTTACGGCATCAGGAGAAAATATCCAAAATCGAAACGCAATGGATATACTTTTATTGAAACTGATGCTGGTCAGGCGCCTTTCTCATTTTTCAATAACCTTTTCTGGAGGGCTGATCTTTTGATGAGCGATACATATAGTGATAGAATTTTTCGGCATGAATTAACGCACATTACTCAAATGCACACCTTTGACAGATTGTTTTTAAGAGTAGTTTGCAGTATTATTTGGATTAATCCTTTTTATTGGCTTATTCAGGATGAATTGGCTGTGGTGCATGAATTTCTTGCAGACTCTCAATCTGTGGAGAAGGGCAATACCGAGGCGTTTGCTTTGATGCTAATGAGTTCTTACAACCGTGGGGGCAATCCGGCTCCATCTCATCAATTCTTTAATTCGAAAATAAAGCGCAGATTACTTATGATCAATTCTTCTAAGAGGACAAGCTTCTCTATCGAAAGAAAAGTAATGGCTCTTCTTTTATCAGCGGGCGTTATCCTAATGTTATGCTTCATCAGGCAACCTAAAATTATTAGATGCCAACTGGTTGAAAATTTACCGGCTTTGCAGGACACCACTCCGCCTTCTTTAATGGTTGTCGGCTTTCATTTTAAAAAAGTTGATTCCCTAATGCGTTCAAATTCCCCCTATCTTAAGTCTGATTCGGTAATAGTTTTGGAATTTCAAGAAATGTCTGATACGCTTAAAAGGTATGATAGCAGATGAGATAGTTTTAACGAATTCCGAAATTCATTTGATTGAAGAGCAGTCTGCTCATGGACGTCTGGTTAAGCAGTTCAACGTTTATCAAATTTATTATGAAACGGGTTGTCATATTCGTTGTGCTTCTTTATTGCTCCATAATGGGCTCTGCCCAGGCGCCCTGCGCTGTCAAAGGAATTGCGGCAGATACAACGGAAAAGGATAATCTGGAAAATACCAGTATTGTCATAATCAATCAAAAAGATTCATTCCTGGTAAAGTTTACGCTCAGCAATTCGAGAGGAGAATTTGATATTACGAACCTAAGGCCCGGCAATTATATCCTGCTGCTTTCCTATCCCCACTATGCCGACTATGCGGAAGAATTCGTACTCGACTCGCTTCACCTACTCAAAGACTTCGGCCGCATTAACATGACCCTGAAATCTGCCCTGCTGCAGGAAGTAATTGTTAACGGGAAAGCGGCTGCCGTAAAAATCAAAGGCGATACCACGGAATTTAATGCCGGAAGCTATATTATCCAACCCAATTCAAAAGTAGAAGATCTGCTTAGGCAGCTTCCCGGTATCCAGGTCGACAGAAACGGGAAGATTACCGCTCAGGGCAAGACGGTCAATAAGGTACTGGTAGATGGTGAAGAGTTCTTTGGCGATGATCCGACATTGGTGACGAGAAATATTCGCGGCGATATGGTGGATAAGATCCAGCTGTACGATAAAAAGAGCGACCGCGCCATATTTACCGGGATCGACGACGGCAAAAGAGAAAAAACCATTAATGTGAAACTCAAAGAAGATAAGAAAAACGGTTATTTTGGAAAGATCCTCGCTTCCTATGGCACAAAGAAGTTCCATGAGGCGCAGGCAATGATCAACATTTTCAGAGGCAGGGAAAAAATTGCGGCGTATGGCGCCATCTCCAATACCGGCTCGCTCGGATTGAATTCGACAGACGCCGGCAAATATTCCAATAATGACGAATTCACTTATGTCAGCAATGGATTGGGAGCCAAAATGATCGACCCGGAATCATTTCAGGGCACCTACGATGGAAGAGGCCTGCCATTGGCGACAGGAGCCGGCCTGCACTATGAAAACAAATGGGATGAAGATAAATACGGCCTGAACTCCAATTACCGTCTCGGATCACTGAAGGTGACCGGAGCGGGAAATGAATATACCGTGAATACTCTTCCGGGAGAAACGACAACCACTAACTCCGACAGGACATTCACCCGCAACGCATTCCGGCAAAAAGCAGATGGGAAGATGACGATACTGCCCGATTCGCTGTCGGCCATACGAATAAGCATCAACGGCAGTTTAAGTAACAGCAGCTCGAATGAAGCGTTTACAACCTACACGCGCAGGCAGGACAGCAGTTTTCAAAATAAAGGCGAGCGAACATTAACCAATGATGCGGACAATAAAAATTTCGATGCCACCGCTTCCTGGAACAGGCGATTGGCCAGGCCCGGAAGAACGATCTCGGTCAATGTCAGGCAGTCTGCCGTGTTGCAACAAAGCATTGGTCTTTTACAATCCTTCAATCAGTTCTTCGACACCGGAAATGCAATCCTTGATTCGGCACGCATCGATCAATATAAGACCGCCAGAAATTCCACGCAAACGTTCAATTCAAATATTATATATACCGAGCCAATTAATAAAGCACTTAGGGTGATGCTGAATTTCGGTCTGAATATAAGTAAGGGTAAATCCTGGCAGCAGTCCTTTAATAAAGATGGTTCCGGTCATTATAGTTCGCTTGATACTGCATTCAGCAGTCATTTCGAACTCGGTCAGTTCTCTGGCGTCGGGGGCGTCGTTTTTAATTACGCGGGGAAGAAATCTCTTTGAATTTGGAACGACACTGAAGGTGTAAAGTTTAATCAACAGGATCGCTATACCGGTAAAGCGCTGAAAAGAAACTTTACCAGCTGGAATCCGCAGGTTAATTATAATTACAGCGTGTCTAAGCAGGCTACTCTTCAGGCCAGCTACAACGGAAGAATGGATCAGCCCGGTATAGAGCAGATCCAGCCGTTACGGGTGAATAACAATCCCCTGTATGAAATAGTGGGAAATCCTGAGCTAAAGCCTTCTTTTGCCAATAACATTAATTTATCCTATTCGTCCTACAAAGCGATTGGCGGGCATTTTTTTAATGTGGGAACCGGATACGCTTTTACCACCAATGCAATCAGCAACAGCATTTTTACCGATGATAATGGTAAAACCACTGCGCAGGCGATAAATATAAAAAACAGGGTCCCGGCGAGTTTTTTTGTCCAGGGTGATTATCGCCGGCCGATAGGGAAAACCAGCGTCGGAATAACCGGCAACGTGAGCGGGTTTTCAAATTACAGTCTTGCCAACAACCTGCTAAGCGCCAGCAAAACGATGAATTATTCCTTAGGGCCGGTAGCATCGAGGTTTGAAGAGAAATTCGATTTCAGATTTGCACTTCAGCCATTTTATTCTACTACCCGCGTAACTGTATTACAGCAAACTGTCAAAAGTAACCAGTGGGGGGTAAGTGGCAATTTTAACAGTACCGTTCCGGTTCCGGGCAAGCTGGCCCTGACCATATCGGCTGATTATGAATACAACGGCCCGACGGAAGCTTTTGATAACAAACTGAGCCGCCTGATCCTCGATGTGAACATTTATAAAACCTTCCTGAAAAATAAAAATCTTCGTATCACTGTATATGCAAAGGACCTGCTGGATCAGAATACGGGTTTTATAAGAAATGTAAATAATAACATGATGCGGCAGGAGAGTTTTTCCACTATTCGAAGGTATTTTCTACTGGCGCTATCCTGGGATTTTAGTAAGATGAGCCCGTCAGCCACTAAAAAATAATAGTAATGGAATGTAAATGGATATTATTTGCCGCACTGTTGATGAGTAATCCCGACGTCCGGGCACAGGACACGAGGTTTGTTTTTAGTGGCATCATTGAATATGAGAAGAAAGTTAATGTGCATGCATTGATCAAAAGGACCTTCGCTTCTTCCGAAAGTATAGAGGCGTATATTAAAAAAAACGCACAGTTCAGGATGATGAACGGTACGCTCACTTTTTCGGCAGACAGGATGCGGTTCGATCCGGAGAATACAGGAGAAGAAAAAACGGACACGTATGTAGTGCCCGAAGCGGCACAGATCAATATTCGTTATACCGACCTGGAAAACAAAATATTTACCAGTGAGAAAACTGTTTTTGGAGATGTTTTTCTTGTTAGCGATTCGGTCAGAAGTATACAGTGGAAACTAACCAGCGAGATGCGTACAATAGCGGGTTATGAATGCCGGAGGGCAAACGCTTTGATTATGGATTCGGTGTATGCGGTCGCTTATTATACCGTTCAGATCCCTGTGCCCGGAGGACCTGAATCCTTTTCAGGATTGCCGGGTATGATCCTGGGAGTAGCTTTGCCTGGCGAACATATCACCTGGTTTGCGACGAAGGTTATCGACCGCAGGATTTCCGCTGCTGAAATAAAACCTCCGGTAAAAGGAAAACCGGCCAATGAATCGCTGGTAGCGGAAATGGTGAAGAAAGCTTTGGGATATGATAAGGATCATCAGCTGCAACGAATATTGAAGTGTGTTTTATTATAGTTGGGTGATGATGACTGGTAGCGTTGCTTATTTATTTTGCAAGCTGCTTCCCAATACTGTTTTTTATCTAATTCTTCCATTTTCCTGTAAGTATCCCTAAATCGCAGACAGTTTACTTTTGAAGTAAACGGCTTAAAATTTGAAAAATTGAAGTCTTTATATTCTATTTGTAAGCAAATAGAATAAACAATTTTTAATCAATCCATTCCCACGAATGCCCTGAAATTTTCTTTGGAGATAACAGTGACCATTGCGTTATAAGTTTCGATGAAATTGCCGGGTATATTTACTTTTGCTTTAGGGTTCCATTTGAACTCAAAACCGCTGATTTTTCCATCGGCTTCTTCCATATAGTCCACCTCCTGTTGTTGTTTGGTTCTCCAGAAATGGCTGTTGCAGTATTTTTTATGATAATGATTGCGCTTTACTCTTTCGGATACCAGAAAATTTTCCCATAAGGCCCCAATGTCGTTTCGGAATTCCAAAGGGTTAAAATTCTGAATGAGGGCATTGCGGACACCATTGTCATAAAAATAAATTTTACGGTTGGTCTTTATCTCATTGCGCAAATTACGACTGAATGAAGTAAGCGGATAGATAATATAAGAAAGCTCCAGTAAATGTATGTAATGAGCAACCGTATTTTTGTCCACACCCGTAAGTTGGGCGATTTCGTTGTAGCTCACTTCGTTTCCCACCTGGAAGGCCAGCGCGCGAAGAATTTTCTCCAGGACTTCCGGTCTTTTGATATTGCCGTAAGCCAAAATATCTTTGAACAGATAACTTTGGGTGATTTCGTTCAGAAGTTCCCGTTCTTTCCCCCTGTTGTTAATTACATCAGGATAAAATCCGTAAATCAATCTGTTCTCCAGGTCTCTTGTTGCATCTAAATACCCTTGCGACTTTTCATATTCCTCATACGAAACTGGAAAAAGAAAATACTCGAATTTTCTTCCCGTAAGGGATTCGCTGGTCTGGTTCCGGAGTTCAAAAGCCGATGAACCACTCATAATCAGCTGTACGTTTTTAAACTGGTCGTGGATAATTTTTGCAGTAATGCCCATATTTTCTATGCGTTGTGCTTCGTCTATAAAAACAATCCGGGCATTTCCTATAAGCGTTTCTATCTCTTTGGTATTTGGGTTGGTAAGGCGTTCTCTTACCAAAGGGTCATCGCCATCCAAAAATAAAAAGTCTTTCCCTTGCAGTACTTCTTTAATAAGTGTTGTTTTCCCTACTTGTCTTGCACCGACAACAATGATGGTTTTACCTTTAAACAGCCGCTCCGAAATCGTACTTTGGATAATTCTTTCAATCATAATTGACCTTCGTTCACCAAAAGTATTAACTTTCGGTGAGTATATTCACCAAAAGTATGTCTTTTTATATGCATTGGTCTATCGCCTTACACTTTATCTAAATACCTCTTCTTAAGATAGGTAAGGAATATTTCAATACTTCACCATTTATTGGGGGTGGCAAAACCTGACCTGAGGACTACCTGATGCCGCCCGGAGTGGAAACCTTCCCGGACCAGCCCAACATATAAATTGAGTATAGTTTGCGTACAGGATGCCTATACAATGCCTATAGAATACGTACAGAACACGTACGGAACGGTTATACAAGCACCTCGTAATAATGATATTATCAATGAGTTAAGAGGCGAAAATGATAATCACCACTAATTATAAAAGTTAATGAAACGTTAAAGGAAGCAGTATCTTTAAAAAAAAATTAAGATGTTTTGTTAACTTTTTAATATTTTTAGATCCGATTGCTTGAATCATTAAGAAATGAAGAAACTTTCATTCAAAAGCCAAATACTAACCCAGCTCTTTTACGGCGGCCCCCTGTCTTGTGCAGACCTTAGCGACCGCCTCGAAAAAAGCCTCCCGTTTACCAACAAGCTCCTCTCGGAACTGATCACAGAAAATTATATCGTGGAAAAAGGCTTCGCCGACTCTACCGGCGGACGGCGCCCGCTTACCTATTCAATAAAGGACGACCTGCTTTATGTGGTGGCCGTCAGCGTCGACCAGCGTTATACCCGCGTGGCCATAGTAGATATGCATCGGAATATCGTGGGTAAAGTGAAGCAGTTTGAAATCGTTCTCCAGGGCAACGAGCATGCCCTGCAGCAACTTTCTGAAAGCATACGCGAAACAATCGACGGCTGCGGCATAAAAAAAGAAAAGCTGGCCGGCATCGGCATCGGGATGCCCGGATTTATCGATATCGACAAAGGGATTAACCACACATTTTTCCGGTCCGAAGCCGCAAGCATCCCGGATTATATTTCAGCGCTTACCCACCTCCCCGTATTTATCGATAACGATTCCAGTGTAGTGGCGCTGGCCGAACTGAAATTTGGCGCCGCCGCCGGATCAAATAATGCTATGGTGATTAATATGAACTGGGGCGTCGGGCTCGGCATGGTGGTCAACGGAAATCTTTTCCGGGGCGAAAGAGGCTTTGCCGGCGAATTCAGCCATATTCCGCTATTTAATAATAATAAGCTGTGCAGCTGCGGAAAAACCGGCTGTCTCGAAACGGAAGCCTCGATGCTCGTGATAGTGGAGCGGGCAATTGCCGGTCTGCAATCCGGCAGAAACACCGCACTCGGAAGTATTTCCCAACATGATTATGATATCGCCTCGAGGGAAATCATGGCGGCAGCCAACAGGGGCGATCAGTTTGCAATAGAATTATTATCAGAAGTGGGTTATCATATCGGCCGCGGCGTAGCTATCCTGGTTCACCTGCTTAATCCTGCCCTGATAATCCTGAGCGGAAGAGGCGCAGCAGCAGGAAGGATATGGAAAGCTCCCATCCAGCAGGCGATGAACGAGCATTGTATACCCCGGCTGGCAGACGGCACAGCTATAGAAGTGTCGGCGATGGGATCACACGCGGAAATACTGGGAGCGGCAGCGCTGGTAATGGAGCATCTCGAACGCGCTGCATCGTACAAAAAAATGTTTACAAACAGCGAACAGATAGAAGAGTTAAGCTAACAGAATAAGACTATTCCAACCTAAGAAAACAAATCATCTCCGTACCCTGTGATTCTGCTCTATCGAAACGAGCTATTATTTTTTATTATCAAACAAACTGTCTATGAGTAAGAAAAATTTGGCGGGTATCCTGTTTTCTGTGGTGCTCGTTCTCGGCTGTGGTATCGCTTCGGCCCAGACTCTTCAGACCATCACAGGTTTAGTAAGAGATGAATCCGGAAAACCACTTCCCTCGGTTTCCGTTTCTGTAAAAAAATCGTCTCAAACAACGATTACGAATGAGGATGGACGCTTCAAATTAAATGATGTCCCTTCTCATGCAACGATCGTATTTACGTTTGTAGGTTATGCAACCCGCGAAGTGACCGCTTCGGCAGGAATGGACGTGGTGTTGCAACCTTCCTCAGGTAATCTGACCGAAGTAGTCGTAACCGCTCTGGGTATTAAACGCGAAGCGAAGTCTATCGGTTATTCCGCACAGCGGGTAACCGGTACCGATATTACAAAAGCTGCCACGCCCGACCTCGCCACCGGGCTGATGGGAAAATCAGCGGGCCTCAATATTTCCCAGAGCAATGGCGTGCAGGGAAGTTCACAGCGGATTGTAATCCGTGGCAACAACAGTATTCTCGGTAGTAACCAGCCATTGATCGTAATCGATGGTATACAGGTGCAGAATGATCCTGTGGGCGGACAATCCTCTTCGTTCAATGGCGCCACCACTGCAACGGACCTGGTGTCTCCAAAAGACTGGGGATCGTTTATGAATTATCTCAACAGCGATGAAGTGCAGGACGTAACCGTGCTGAAAGGCGCCAATGCCGCTGCATTGTATGGTGCGAGAGGCGCTAACGGTGTAATATTAATTACTTCTAAAAAAGGAAGTAAAAGAGCAGGCTTGGGAATCGATTATTCCATGAATATGTTATCCACTAATCCATACCGTTACCAGGATGTACAGAATTCTTATGGTTACGGCGCCGCGAATGCATTGTGGTCGGCCGTTCCCCAATTTGGAACAACAACGGGGGGCGACCTGCGCTATCCCGGTGCATTTCCATGGGATGCCGCACCGGCAGGTGACAAATATCAGGCTGCCGGCGCAATACCCGGTGGTTATTCTACCTGGGACGTGTTCAGTTGGTATGGCCCTGCTGTTTCATGGGGACATAAACTCGACGGCACAGAAATCGTATGGTGGGATGGCGTAAAAAGAAAATGGGATCCGCAACCCGACAACCGCAAGGCATTTTTCAGAACGGGAAATACTACCACGCATAACGTGGCTATAAGCGGCGGCGGCGATCTGGGAACCTTCCGCCTGGGATATACACGACAGGACAATACCGCGATTATTAAAAACAGCAATTACAACCAGAATAATCTTAACCTGGGATCAAGCCTTAATATTTCTTCGAAATTAAAAGCGGATGTTACGGCCAGCTATACCAATTACAACCGGCGCAACGTACCGGATGTAGCCGGTGATCAGGGCTGGTCGAATTTTATGATTTACTCGATGCCGCGTGATTACAAGCCGCTGGAATTTGATAATTATAAAAACGCCGATGGCAGCAAGAGAGATTTCATAGCTACTTCCCCTTTCGGCTATTATCCCTATCAGAACAATTATAACCAGAATTTATTCTGGCATCTGTTCGAACAAAATCAGCAGCTGACCCGTAACCAGTTACTGGGTTCGATTAAATTATCTGCCGACCTCACTCCCTGGCTGAATATCACCGGCCGCAGTTCTATCAGCACGGCCAACACCAGCATCGAAAGCAAATACAGTCCTATCGATGCAGATGGCTTACAAGGTCAGTATGGATATGAATATGTAAAAAACCAGGACGTGAACCTCGAAGTATTCACCACCCTTCACAAGGATAATATCTTCGGTTCGAAGTTCAATACCAGCCTGATGGTGGGAAACAGTGCATTGAAAAGCAGGATGTACGACAACGCGGCCTGGAACAGCGGTGAGCCTGGTGCCACGTATGGAAAGGCCAGTATTTATCCCTGGATCCTCTCAGACAAATACTACCTGGCGAATACAACTGCAACAGGTTTAACTCCTCCGAATGAATTCTGGAACAACTATAACCTGAACTCCATATTCGGAATCTTGGATCTTTCGTATAACGATATCCTGTTCCTGCAGCTTACCGGAAGAAATGACTGGTCGTCTACATTGCCGATAGCCACATCATCCTATTTCTTTCCATCGGCGAGCTTAAGTTTTGTATTCACCGATGCGATCAACAGCCTGAAAAATGTGAGCTGGCTGAATTATGGTAAATTAAAACTGTCTGCTGCGCAAAGTGCAAATGGAGCAGCACCCTATCAGTCTACTTACACGTATAATTCAACGGTAATCAGCAATTATTTAAACGCGGATGCTCCCAGTTCGTTTGGCGGCCAGCCCGTGCGCGGATATCTGTCGATTCTGCCTCCGGTACAGTTCCTGGTGCCCCAGCGAAATAAATCCTTTGAAGTGGGCGTCGAAGCCGGGTTTTTTCAGAACCGCCTGGGTTTTGAATTCACATATTATCAGACCAAGGCCACCAGCCAGATATTGCAGAGCAATCTCGCTCCCTCTTCAGGTGCAACCGCAGTTGTTTTCAATACTGGTGAATTGTCCAACAAGGGAATTGAATTTATTATCAGGGCAACGCCCGTACAAAGCAGGAGCTTCACCTGGAACCTGGCTATAAACGGGGCGCATAACCGCAACAAGGTTTTAGCACTGGCTGAAGGTGTCGACAGGTACCCGCTTCAGGACCTCTGGGGCACCAATGGTGTGCAGATGTATGTAAAAGCCGGCGAAAACTACGGCACTATATATGGCTATGATTATACTTACCTGAATGGTAAAAAAGTAGTTCAGAATGTTATGGATAAAAGTGATCCGACAAAGGTCGTAGGGCAACAATATGTGGTTACCTCCGACCCGGTCGCCATCGGAAATGCAGCGCCAAAACTCACCGGCGGTATTTCAAATACGTTCTCTTACAAAAATTTCAGCTTGTATTTCCTGACCGATTTCAAATTAGGCGGCCAGATTTATTCTGCTGATTATTCCGCGGCAATGGGTGAGGGCCTTGCTCCTGAAACCTTAAAGGAAAGAAACGGCGGCGGCCTCGCATATACTTATCCTGATGGCACCACGGCTAATCATGGAGTAATTCTTGATGGCGTTACTCCCGATGGAAAAGCAAATACCCAGGTGGTTCATTACCTCTGGAAATATGCAGGGCAGTTTGAAGCATGGTCGAATGTGAACATGCCCAGAAGCAATGCAATATTCACGAACTCCTGGGCAAAGCTGCGCGAACTTACGCTCAGCTACAATGTGCCTGACAAGTTTATCAAACGTTCAAAAGTAATCCAGGGCCTGAGCCTTTCCCTTGTGGGACGTAACCTGTTCTATTTCTTCACCACGCTGCCCGACCATCTCAATCCTGAAGCCATCAATGGCATCGGGAACGGACAGGGCGTGCAATGGTCCGAGTTCCCCGGCACGCGCGATCTTGGATTTGCATTAAAAGTGAAACTGTAAAAACTAATCAAGATGAAATATCCATCATATAAATATTTAATGCTGCTGGCGGGATGTTCAATGCTCACGTTGCTGTCCTGCAAGAAAGATTTTGAATCGATCAACACGCCCCCGAAGGGTGCCACCGATCCAACTACCCCTGGTTTTTTTAACATGATCGTAAGCTCGCTGCCACTTACCGGCGGAGAACAGTCCGTATTCAATTCCTGGATATACCCGATTAAGCGCAGCAGGCGATCGTCGCATTTGTTTCATCCTCGATATTATAGAGAGGGATGCGGCCTGGTCGAATTACTATTCCACCCTGGCTGATTATCGTTTACTGGAGGACCGCATTAAAAATTCTGACAACGCGTCGCAGATGAATAACCTGTATGCAATGCTCAAAACGATCATGGCCTACAAAACGTTCAAGACCACCAACTATTTTGGAGACATGCCTTACACGGAGGGTGGCTATGCACCTATTGAGATCAGCGCAGGATATAAGCCGGCCTACGACAAGCAATCGGATTTATACACGGCGATACTAGCCGACCTGAAATGGGCTGTCGATAATTTCAGCACCGATGCTTCGCAGTATTCCGTAGGTTCTTCGGAAACGTTCCTCAAGAACGATATCGGTATGTGGACAAAATTTGCCAACAGCATGCGGTTATATGTAGCCGTTAGCATGTACGATAAGGACAATGCCGCTGCCGGTGCCGCGATTGCCGAAGCGCTGACAAAGCCATTGCTGGAAGATGGGAATGATATCGGCTTGTGGCCGGCGAAAATACCGCAACTTGAATTTCAATGGCGCCAGTGGTCCTTTTCAGCAAACTGTTACCTGCGGATGGGTAGCACCATGTGGAACCTGATGTCATCGAACAACAATACCGATGGCAGCGGAATATTTGACCCGAGATGTACTATCTTTTTCGAGCCGAACAACGCAGGAAAATGGGCGGCATATCCTCAAAATCCGGAAACATCTGTGCCGACGGAAGGAGGGGGACCTTACAATTCGGATAATAGAGATAAGGATTGGTCCAATAAAGGAGAAGGAAATATCTACTCACCTGTAAATTATTATTTCGAGAAGGATACTAAATCAATCCCTGAACTGATGCTCACCGCCGCGCAGGTTCACCTGCTGAAAGCCGAAGTGTACAATCGTGGAATGGGTGTGGCTGCCAACCAGGCCACTGCTGAAACAGAATACAACGCAGGTGTTACGGCATCCGTAAACATGTGGAAATCCATTGCCAATGCGTCTCCTGTATGGGTGGTGAATAAGCCTGCGGCTACGGCAACTTCAGGCGAGCTGAATACATTATTATCCAATCCGCTGGTGAAATATGATGCGGGCGACGCTGCTGGCTCGCTTAAGAAAATATATGCCCAGTTATGGATTGATCAATACAGGCAGCCCTGGGACGCCTGGTTATTATTGAGAAGAACAGGCGGAATGACGCCTATGTCTCCCGATCATACCGATTATTATTCGTCGAATTTCGGCACGTACAACCGGTTTGTATATCCGACAACAGAGGCAGACTATAATAGTGTTAACTGGAAAGCGGCTACCGGTGGTTCGGATGTGAATACAAAAAAGATCTGGGTAGCGAAGTAAGGAGAATGAAGAAAAGTATTTTCAACGATTCTCATAGTAGCAGTTTTGATTTGTAAGAAGGTGGAGGCACATCAGGTATCGGATCTGTAAAATAAACTGTGTCAGATAATTATTTGTTGAAATTTTATAGAGGCGGCGTCGGCTCCATCCGGAGCAAGGTGCCGCCTCTTCATTATGGCTCTTTGTTACCTTCAAAAACACGGAAGGCTTCAGGTTTAATTGATACTTACATCCGAAATACCAAAGGACGCAAAGCCTATTCTTCTTAAAGCAGGTAAGCCCAGCGTTGTCGGGCTTATCTGCTTTAGCTTCTTTTTTTACTAACTATTGTTGTTAATCTTAATCTTAAAATTAGTTCCATCTGGAAGATTATATACTTGTTTAGCGATATTAGCTGCCGTCTTTATATAATCCGGAAAAGTAGAGGCATACATATTACTTACAGTATATCCACCTCCTAAAATAAAAGGCAGTTTAGGGCATAATCTCTGATTAAAGGAAAAACCATTTTCTATTTTCCAGACTCGTAATAACTTATAACCTGTAAAATAATCTGTCTCGTCAAATAATAAACCAATCCAATCATCTATATCATAAGCTATAATTTCTCTATCGCCAGTCTCAATATTAAAGAAGGTAATTTTTCCATCCTGTTCATTAAAACAAAACTGATTTCCAAATACATCTTGACCAAAAAATATTAACCCTGCCGCAATATTGTTGTACTCTTCTTTTAAGAACTGATTCACATAATCTATGTTATTAAAAATATAGTCTTTTGTGTAACTGTATAACTGTAGCGATGAGTCAAAGAAAAAACCACCGTTGCCTATAGCCGCTATCAAATTGAAGTACTTTTCGTCCTTGATAATGGATTTATAGAATGAAAATAATTCCTGATCAATCGTAAATGATTGAAAACTGCTATCCTTATATTTTCCAAATTCACTATACTTACTACTCATTTTTTTTTCTTTATTTCATCCGGTATAATTCTGATAACTACCCTCGTATTGTCTGGCAAATTTCTAATCTGAGCTCCGAGAGAAGCGCCTGCACCTCTATTATCAAAAGGAGAAATATGCCTTACACTATTGCCATTTCCGCCGTTATTAATAACAGCAGGGGGAAATTCATCTCGATCCTGGCCACTTCTCCTTTCTACGTTTCTTAAATTCTCAGCTCGCCGGGCTTTAGCTCCACCTCTATCAATGACCCCTTCTCCAGAGACGCCATTATTAAGCGCCTCTTGCGCATGAGCAGCTGCTTCAGGATGAGAATTACCATTAATAACTATTTCAATCGGTTCCCCTTTAACCTTTTCTCCTGCAGTGGTAGAAAGGCCAAGCGATACTGTCTCTGTAAGAATTTGGCCAGGAGAGTTTTGACCATCGATTCTGTTGGCAATGTAATCATCAACTGCATTCATGCCCATTAATTCAAGACCGGCGTGACCGACATCTTTTAAAAATGCTTTTATCGGATGCGATTCATAATAATCCGCGGGGGCGTTAGTAATGAACCCTTTTTGATCACCGTCCTTGTTCCTGGCTCTTTGCTGCTCTAAAAAGCGTTGCACTGCGGGAGATGTGGTATCCCCTAAAAAGTCTGAATTTAAAATAGGATTATTCGCCATTGCAGAATAAAGGCTTTCTGCATCGCCAGGTTTCGGATCAATCTGCCAGAACCTTCCGATTTGTGGATCAAGGTTTCGATAAAATGCATCATACATATTGATATCGAATTCATTGCTCTGCTCGATACCGTTAAACTTGTATTTATTATTCGGATAATCATTCTTTAATGCTTTGCTGCTTATCCCTGCCATGGTTAGTCCGAACGGATAATAATGGGTCTCCTCTCTCAAAGAACTTAACTCGTGCGTCAGGGTGAAGTTATCAAAATAAACCATCTCTTCGGTTTCATTGCTGCAGTATACGTATACATACCCGCTCTTGCCCGCCTTCACCGCCGTGGCTGCCAGCCGGCTCAGCGTGCCCTTGGTATTGGGACTGTAGGGCACCGGGATCACCACGCTGGAGCCCGCATCAAAATGAAACTGGTCGTCGAAGAAGATAATATTCAGGTACGCCTTGGGCGCCTGGTTGGATCCCGAGGTATTGTTGGGCGTGTTCAGCAGGCTGCCCAGCGCCGTGTTGCCACTCATCGTAGTGGTAATGGACGAAGAGGCGTCTTTGAGCGCCCCGCCCACCTGGCTGCTGCCCGTGATGGCCGTGGCGATATTGGCCACCAGGCTGGCCAACCCGTTGGCGCTGCCGTTGCTGGCATTGGTGGCCGTATAAAAATAGTCCACCGCCGTGTGGATCCGGTCACCGGCCATCACCTTGAGCAGCTTGGCCGCCCCGATGGCCCCCGTACTCTTTTTGACCAGCAGCGCATAGCTGCCGTTGCTGCCCGCCGTACCGAAAGCGCCCGGACGGATCGTGCGCACACTGGCGATGTTGATGCTGCTGCCGGTCCTGTTTTCCCAGATCGCGTCCTGGGTCTGCTGCTCGGCGCTGCCCGCAGCCCCCTCAAAGGACAGCGCGGGGTAGAAGGCCGTGTCTTTCTGGCTGGTCAGTACCATCCGCACATTGCCCAGGTGATCCTTCACAAAATAATCATACTGGTATTTAGTGGCCTCGCCCTGCGTCTCTGTCGTGTCATACCGCGCCCGCCCCTCTTCATGCGTGAAGGATTCCAGCGTATCATTCTTATAGGTGTAATTCTGGATATACTGCCAGGTGGTGGTCTTCACCGGGCTCACCGTGCTGTCGGTCACCACCCTTTTTAATTTGTTCCCCAGATTGTCGTACGTGTAGGTGATCTTGCCCTTGCCCGCTATGCGGATCTCATAGGGGGTGTTCAGATGCGTATACAGGATCGTGGTGATGCCCTTGTTTTTATCTTTGGTCAGGTTGCCATTCACATCATAGCTGTAATCATCATCGGTGTTCGTACCATCTTTGAAGTCACCCAGTTTCGAGTTCACATCGTTGGCGTTGTCCTTTACTTTGGCCAATCGGTTGGAGTTGGTGGTATACGTATACACCAGGCTGTCGATAATGGCGGACGCATTGGCCTTCCAGCCTTTCTGGGTCATCTTCGCTATATTCCCATTGCCATCATAGCCCAGGCTGCTGACACTGAAATCCATACCCGCGGTTTTGTTAAAAGACCCGCTGGTGTACTGGTTGAAATCGGCCTTCGTTAACCGGTTGGCGGCGTCATAGGCAAAATCATATTTGCGGGCCTGCCCGTCGCCTGCGCTTTTCCAGATCCACCCGCCGATGTTTCCATTATACTGCCGGTTAGTATATGTGCCTCCGGAAAGGATCGTCTGGGTATTGTCGTAGCCCAGCTCATAGCCGAAGGCATTGGTCGAGTCCCCTTTGACATATTTGCGGTTGACGCCCAGCAGCCAGCCTCTTACATTGTATTCATAATCCTGGCTCTCCAGCCCTCCACCCAATGTCTTTCTTTTCAACCGGCCCAACTCATCATATACATTATCCGAAATAATTTTATCGGTTCCCGCACTGCTTATCTTTTTGGCAATCGTTCGGAGCCGCCCGGCATGATCATAGCTGTATTTGGTCAGTTCAACGGTGAATTTCGGCACCGGCGTGCTTTTGGACGACCGGTGCAGCCGCCTGAGTACCTTGCCACTGAAATCATATTGCGTCGTTATGATGTTATAGCCACCCGTGCCGCCCGACAGGTTGCCGCTGCGGGTTTGAATCAGCCGGCTTTCACTGTCATAAAAGTGCACCGAATACAGGTAGGTGCTGGTGCCGAATACCCGCACCTTAACGCCGGTCAGTTTTCCCCGTGCCCGGGTGTAATCGGCCGTCACCGGCTGCGCATAGTCGGGCGCCGTGTTGTAGCTGGTGATAAAATAAGCCGACCAGATATCGCCGGTGTATAGCGTGGCCCCGATGCCGGGTTGCGTATTGACCCAGGCATATGTATCATAATAATTTTCCTGCATCAGGTCCGAGCTGGAAACGGTGGGATAATTGCTGTTATTGGTGCAGCTGTCCTGGTTTCTTGCGCGCGTAAAATTATTCAGTGCCAGGTAATTCTGGGTCAACCGGTTCAGCGCATCGTATTTATTAATCAGCCAGTAGCCCTGCGCTGTCAGGTTGCCGTCGCGCTTCATCACCAGCCGGTCACGCACATCGTAGACCATTTCTTCGGTGGCCGCCCCGGGCACCTTTTTAACGACCAGGCGCATCCGGTAATCATATTCATAGTAAAAGCACTGTTCCTTGGCGATCGTCGAAGTGGTGAGGTTCGTATTATCAAAGGCCCAGCTGGCCGCCGATAGCAGCTGCACGCCCACGGGCTGGATCACCCAGCGCAACTGGCCCAGGTCATCATAAATATAATAGGTGCACAGCCAGCCGGTGTGGGTGTTGACCGCCGCGTTGGCGGCCTTGTCGCTTTCCACTTTTTTGAGCACCACGCGGCCCTGCAGGTCTTTATAGTCCACCACCCGGTTGCCGTCCTCATCCTGGGTCACCTGGCGGTACAACTTACCGGCTGCATAGAAAGACGAAGAGGTTGGCACATTACCGTTAGTAGCCGGCACGGTCCAGACCCGCACCTCATTGGCCCCATTGATTTCATAACTTAACTCCGTTCCCCGGGCGCTGCCCACCCAATTGTTACCCGCAGGCATGCTCAATAAAGGACGGCTTAACGGGGACGGCTCAAAATTGGTCTGGCTGTAATAGTACGTCTGCCCCTGCCCGGCGAGCTGAGTGGTATAAAACGTCTTTTGTTCTGCAAAAGGATCCAGTTTAAAGGCCCCATCGGTGGCCGAAGCGCTGGCGTACGGCAGGAACTGCCAGGCTTCCCGGCCGAACGCATCATACACATGCGGTGTCACGATATCCTTTTTAGCCGGGCTGGCCTGTTTGTCCACCGTTTGCAGCGGACGGCCCAATCCGTCAAAGTACTGCGTGGATTGACCGACTTCCGCTATATTGGTATTGGCCACCACCGTGGCAGGATCGGTCAGCGGCCGCTGCGGCGTCCAGGTGCGGATATAGTTCACCGATGCTCCGGCACTGTAGGGCCCCGGTTGATAAGGCGTTTGCGCCAGGCCGGCGACGGTCAGGGACAACAGGTATAGAGAAAACAATACGGGTCGCATGAGGATGGGGGTTTAAGGTAGATAAAGTAGGCGTTTGATCGATTAGGATGGATTTTATTTGAGTTGATAGCCGGTGCGCACCACAAAAGCCGGCCCGGCCGGCACCTGCCGGTTATGTAGAAAATCGTACAGCACCTGCAGGTTCCCTTTGAATTTGCCAGCCTTATATTTTTTGCTGATGCCCATCAGCGCGCTGCGCTGCCAGCCGCTGCTGTGTTTAATGGCCGCCAGATCCTGGAAAGCGCTCCGGTAATTCCATTCTCCGCCTCCCGTTATCCAGTAACTGCCCTTGGCCTGAATATCCGCGAATGTGCGCAATCCCACACCCTGGTGCGTCAGGGCGATATGCCGCCAGTCCCTGCCCCAGCCCATCTTATAGCTGCCGCCTATGCCGGCCACTATTTTCGGGGCAAACCGGTAGCCGAGACTGAACCCGATATCAGTAGTGGCCGGGAAAAACCAGTTGCTCTTCACGCTCTGCACATTGGCGCCCACTTCCATACGTTGCAGGAAGGTCTTGGTGTGTAACGCATCCCTGGATCCGGGCACCGCCATTTCCTGTTGTGTTCCCCCTGTGCTGAGGCGGTCTCTCAGGGCCCGCAATTGCTGCTGCGCATCCGCGATACCGTTGCTGACCGATTGTTGCGCAGCAGGGGAAGACAGGCCCAGCTGTGTACCCATTGCCTCCTGGATCATCGCCCGGGTCTGCAGGCCCTGGATCTCCACCTGCCCCGCACCGGCCCCCGGCAGACGGAACAGTTGTCCCAGTTGCGAGTACCTGGCAAAGAAAGACTGGAAGGCCGGCGGCCGGCTGGCAACATCCAGTAACGTGCGTACTGCACGATCGGGATCGTTCAGCAGTTGGCCGTAGCCGTTCAACTGCGTACGAAAGGCAGCCGCCTGCCGGCGGTACCGGGACAGCTCCTTCACCCACCCGGTTGACCTGAGTGCATGCTCCAGTAAGACCGTTCGCTTTTGTATTTCGCTGTTGATGAAATTAGACTGGTTCCATTTTTCGTTCAGGGCCAGCTGTTTTTGTAAAGCAGTTTGCAGCGCCGCTTTTTGCTGGGAAGTGGCCGCCTGCTGCTGTAAAAAACGCAGCGCCGTGCCTACAGAATCCAATTGGCCATTGTAGTGTGTCGTCACCGGCGTCTTGCCCGCCAGCACCTGCTGTAAACTGTCGTAATCCGCCTGCCCATTGCCAAAAACCTGTCCGGCCAGCGCACTGTCCTTCTGCTGCAGGCGCTTCTTCAAGCGTTCCTCTTTTTTATGCAGGCTGCGCAGGCAGCGGCTGGTGAAGCGCTCCAGGCCCTCCGACAGTCGCACCGACCGGCGATCCAGGGCTGAGAAGGTTTGATCGTTTACCGAAAATTCAGCACCGTCGATATGTTGAGCATATCCCTCGAAACAAAGTGCCAGAATTATTAATAAAAGAAACAACCTACCCATGGAATGATATTATCGGTTTAAGGTTTATTGACGATTAAAAAACTAGGGCGAATTAGAAAAAGTAATTTTAATTATTTTTAAATATAGGTTAAAATATGGAAATATCTCAACCTGACGTTCTCTCATATTTCAGGACAGGATAAAAATAGGAATCCGGGATTCCGTTTATTTAGAGAATTACCCTAAAACATTTTTTATTGATTTAAGCATTGACATGACTCGGGGATGTTATTGATTTTTATAATGATACTCATACTTTTTAAGCACATTTCCGTCCTTATCTTTTAATATAGCTTAAACGACCAAATCCATCATAGTAATAATAAATAGTGTGGCCAGATGGATCTTGTTTGATGTTACTCCAACTAAAGGTTGGAAAGTATAAGTGGTCACCATTGCGTTAGGAAGATTTGTTCTTAATTTTTTGTAATTCTATATCGGTCATTATCACTTACTGATAAACTATTCAGTGTTGTTTGGTTAATCAAACCAATAGCTGCATTATAGGTACTGCCTACTATCCTGGCTACAGGATATTGATTGCCATACCCCCATAAATAAACTTCATGTACATCCCCTGTTTTATATTGCTCCTGTAGATTACCGGTTGGATCATTATATTTATTAAAACAACCTTAGGTTTATAATTCATATCCATAGTGACAGCTGAAGAATTAATCGTGGCTACAGAGAAATTACTCATTGATGCATTATTCTCTGTGACGTAAACAGTTTCTGGTAAGGAGGCATCGGTTTTGTAGGTCGTAAACACAGAACTCACTGTCCTTAAATTGCTGCCATTAAGGTCTGAAACCTGTTGAAACTTCTCAATAGGCACATTGATAACATAATCGTTTTGCGAATGCTGAACGCCCAAACTAATAGGATTGGACGCCGTTCCTGTTATCGAATAATCCAGGGGATATTTGATATTCAAAATGGAAATTTCTTGTTTTGAATTAGTCGTTTTTACTGTAGACGGCAATAAATTATTTGTATTATAAACATATGATGTTGTGGATTTTATTATGTTGTATGACTTATCAATTTCTTCCGTTTTCACTGAATCAAGAATCTGATATCCTGTCCAGATTTGATAAGGAGTATAAGAGTAATAATAATCGTTTAAACGTTCAAAATACCACAACTAGTTTCTCCACATCCTGTAAT
>JBGAJL010000065.1:7355-25001 GCA_044224935.1 Flavitalea sp. | reverse complement strand
GGAAAAATCCAAAGCTTCCCCCCTCACTACTTCTTTCCAGCGCCTTGTTCACATCAGGTACCCAATACTGGTCACCGTCGAAGGCAAAGCAGCAGTCGTCATGTTTATTCAGCACCTGGTATTGTAGGCGGTTTTGGCCTGCTGCCCCAAGCAGATAAAGGGTTGTATAGTTAAATTGGCTGTACAACACAGAATTATTTTGTTCTGCATCACCCAGGTCGCGAGGAGCTGTGCGCAGGGGCATGGGAATGCTTCCCGCCACAGGATAGCTCTGGATAATGCGGCTGTCCATTGCACTGTAAATAGTTGTGGTCCATCCTCCGCCGGACAACCCCATCATGATAAATTGGTCGCAGCCATAATGCTGCTGAAAATAATTCACTGTGGATTTTACCGGGGCGATAAAATAATAGAAGGGATGGTCGAGATTAAATATGTAATCATGACCGAGCATAGGATAGGTAACGCCATTTTCCGTCACTTCCGGTGGTGCATAGTTTTCGCCCACTTCCGGCATATCTATACCAATTACATCAAAGCCCTTTGATAAAAAATAATCGATCACCCTAATGGGATATGAATCGGCATGCGTGTCATTGATATAATTATCTTCTACGGCAACTCCGTACACATGGCCCGCATGATAAATGATGGGGATATTGAGACCATTGCTCACTTCCGGCCTAAAGTGATATATTTTGCTGGTAAATCCGTGTTTTAAGGTAATTATACCCGATTCCACACTTTTAATTTTAATGCTGGGATAATAAATGACCTGGGTTTTCAACAGGTTCTGGTCGTCGTTCATTACAAGTTCAGGCACTTCATTGTCACCCAGGAGCAGATGCTCCAATTGCTGACGGGCTTTACTTAGCCCATCCGCAGGATCCACAGTCAGGTTTTCGTGCACACTCTGCGCACGCAAGTGCAAAAATGCCATGCACAACAGCATAAGAGCTACTAATCGCATTTCATTACTTGTTAAATACAGTTATCTCAAACACTAACGAATTTTATGCCCCCTTTCTTGTTTATTCACAAATTCCCTGTTTCAGGAAAGGACTGGCGGCCCAGGACACCAATTTTACGGGGAAGCATGCCCTATAATCCCGGTGTGATGCTCCCTGATTGCAGGGTTACCTTATGACGAGTCTATATATTTGATTCTGAACGTTTATTAACACTGAACTTATACTTACATTTGCGTCGGAAAAGTGTGTTTGACCGGTACTTAACCATGAAAATTCATCTATGGATCCTATAAGACAACCCGAACAAACCGGTCTGCCCGATGCAGATATCAATGTGCTCGTGTACAAAACCGGAAAATTTGTCAAGAAAATCATTGATGCGATATGGAGATGCATCACCGGATTTTTCAGCAGCATTTTCCTTTTGCTGCTTTTCATTCTCAGAAATATCATCTGGATAATTGCCGGTACGGTTGTCGGTCTTGGCTATGGATTATATGTACTCAATAAAAATGGGGTGGTCTTTCAATCAGAGATGATTGTTAAAACCAATTTCAACAGTTCGAGGCCACTTTATAAAACAGTCGATTACCTGAATGCCGTGATCAACACTGGCGCGATAAACCAGTTGGATAGCATCTTTGATATTACAACCGAAGAAGCCAGGCAAATAAATGGATTCTCGGTGCAGCCTGTGGAATCAAAGATGGCTGCGGCAGAAATGTACAGGGATATGTTCCTGCAAAATTACAATCCATGGAAAAACGACACTGTTCTCCGCCGTTCGTTCACCTACTCAGACTTTAAAAATACGCTGACTCAATTCGACTATCCTCTCCAGGAGATCACGGTCAGATCCACCAATCCTTTTCTTTTCTCGAAATTGCAGAACGGCATCCTGCAACTGCTGACAGAGATACCGGTACTTCGGGAAGCCAGGAACAGCCAGGTTGCGATCGATGCCGATGCAGAAAAGACTATCAAAAATGCCATTGCAAACCTCGACTCTCTGAACCATGCCTATGTGGAGCGTATCGCCAAAGGCCAACCCAGTTCGCCATCCGAAAGCAACCAGCTCACCATACTGCAAAATTTAACTCAGCAAAAAACACCTGAAACTGATGCATATGATAAGTTGATCGGCATGAATGAATATTTGAAGCAAACGAAAATCCGTTCGGTGAGCGAAAGAAATATTCTTGAAGTGTATTCTCCTTTAAGCCCCGTCGGGCATAAAGTTTCTTTCTTCCAGCAGAGTGTAGTGAAATTTTCAATGTACGGGCTTATTATCTCCACTGCTGTATTATTGATCATTGGTTTACGGCGCCTATTGGGCAAACAGGGAAAAAAGCCACAGATTGCTTAAGGTAGAATCATACAAAAAGGGTATCATCCTTTCCACCTTTTTTAATATTCTGAATAAAGGGATGGTGTTCCTGAACGGGCTGCTCGTTGCCTATTTTTTTGGGGTGCAGCCGGGAACAGACCTTTTCTTTTACGTGTATAACTCAGTATTGATCATCGGAGCTTTTTTCACAAGCCTCAACGGATCTGTGATCATCCCGGAATCCATGCGGCTGAGAGCGGAAGAAGGTGAGTCAGCGGCGATGGGCTTCCTGAATTTTTTCCTCTGCCTGTACATAGGAATAACAGTGGCAGTATTACTGATCGTTTCCTGGCATCCTGTATCATTCTTTGGCTGGGTATCCAATTTCAAGTCCGGAGATCTGAGCAACAATAGCATTCTGCTCTACCTGTCCATACCACTTTTTGCCATGATCTGCATTATCAACCTCTGTGTGGACATCCTCATTTCGTATAAATTCTTCACCATTCCCATGATCGTGGGCATCATCAATGGGCTGTTCTCGATATCGTTCATGCTGGTGTTCCACTCCGCATGGGGCATTAAAAGTGTGATGTATGGGCTGCTGATCTCGTATACGCTCAACATCGTGATGCTCATTTTCCTTATGAGCCGCAATTTGCACTGGAATTTTCGCCTGATAAAAGTTGTAAAACAAAAGCGTATCTGGAAAAATTTCGGTTTTGCCCAGCTGGGAAATTTCACTAGCACCGCAGCAAGTTATGTTCCGATGTATATCCTCAGTGGGTTTAATACCGGTATCATCACCGCTCTCACTTTTGCCCAGCAGATTTCTTCGCTTCCCACGGTACTTATTACCTATCAGTTTTCAGCTGTTGCCGGTATTAAATTTAATGAATTGTACGCCCACAAAAAGTTTCCTGAAATAAACAGCGTTTTTACCCGGACAGCGAACTTACTTCATTTTATAATGATCCCTGCAAGTTTTCTGATCTTCCAGTTTTCGGATGAAATAGTGGAATTCTTATTAGGGTTTACTTCTATACAAGCAAGCGCCGCAGGGTATGTTTCGCTTTTTCTAAAATATCTTGGACTGCTGCTGCCTCTTTTTGTCATCAATAGCCTGATATCGAGGCTCTTCATGGCCAGCCATAAGATTCGTGAATCGTTTTGGTATCAGATCATTTTTAATATTGTTCTGATCATATTATTATATACTTCCGTGAAAAGAATCGGAATTGCTGGTTATCCCATAGCAATGGTTATTACCTATCTTCTCAACCTGGTTTGTTGCTATTTTCTTGAAAAAAAATATTTTCACTTACTGGATTATCAGGCGATCATTTCAGAATTTTTAAAACTGGTTTCAATAAACCTGGCTATCAGCATATTGGTATTTTACCTTATGCGGTCGCTGGCATTTAATAACTATATTTTAACGATCATGGTAGCGGGCATTGTCTATCTGGTTTTGCTTCTGGTAACGTCCAGAATGTTGAAATCAGGTGAATCAATTATCGCAGAATTCAATGCAATCCTTAAAAAATCTGGCAATGACTGAAGAGAAAAATACAGAAAAACTTTCGGACCTGTCTTATTGGGATGAGGTGCTAAAGTCTGCAAAATTACCGAGAATAAACAGCAAAAAAAATTATCTCTATAGCGTAACAATGAAATATGTGGACCCGGCGCTGAAAGATACCGGAATCAAAACCTTTTTCGAGGTAGGCTGTGGCTCTTCCGGCTGGTTACCGTACTTTTCCAAGCAGTATCAATTTATCGTTTCAGGGCTCGATTATTCTGAAATAGGCTGTGAGCTTGCAAGAAAAAACCTCACGCTTCAGGACGTTATATATGGAGAAATTTTATGCAAAGACTTCTTTACTCCAGACCCGACAGAAGGCAAGCACTATGATGCGGTGTTCAGCTATGGTGTTATCGAACACTTCAGTGACCCGGTTAGAGTGGTCGGCATATTTAATTCTTTTTTGAACGACGGTGGCATAATGATTACACTCGTCCCAAACCTGGCTGGCGTGATTGGCAAACTAACTAAATATTTTGTTCCTGAAGTTTATAAGATACATAATGTGATAAATACCGAATTACTTAAGTCATACCATCTGCAAAATGGAATGAAAATTATTAAAAATGGCTATGCAGGAATTTTTGCCTTTAATGTGATGCCCTGGATCAAAAGCAAGCACTGGCTATTTAAAGAAGGAACCCGGCGACGGATATTTTTCCTTTTTCTGCTAAGAGGAGCAGACAGGGTAATGGGTAAATTATTTAAATTGCTGCCATTCGATTTTCCAACACGTTTTTTTTCTCCTTATGTTATCTGTATCGCAAAAAAGAATTAACAGCCATTCCGTTAGTATGCTCTTTCAGAAACTAAAAAGGAGGCTGCTTCAACTGCAATTCGGTTTCGATAAATGGCATATATCTCCACTCGGCGAGCGCCCATATGCCGTGGATGTTATTAATTACTGTAACGTTCTGGAGGAAAGAATTTCATTTGCAGAAATAGGTTGCGGACTCGGCGACATCACGAGAAATGTGAATTTTCTCGACAGAACAGGTTACGATATGGATCCCAAAGTATTAAAAGCCGCGGCTATCCTGCCCGTTAAAGGGACCATACGGAAAATCGAGTTCGCGGAATTTCATTTTCCGGAAAGCATTTTAACAGGAACATATAACGTGCTGGCGCTGATCAACTGGATACACCATATCGAACCGGCAGTACTAAAAGAAAAAATTGAATTCTATTTCAGAGAAAATCTTCTCGACATGGGAGAACTTATCATTGACACTGTGCAGGATTCAGCATATAAACACAATCACCGGATAGGATATCTCACAAAAGACATAAATTGCTCTGTACAAAAGATCGGAGACTATGCCAGGCAGAGGGAAGTTTGGTCAATTAAAAAAAATCATTGAACATGTGCGGTTTCGGAGGCGCTATAAATCATAGTACGAATATTAATGCAGCGCGGGTTGGTCATATTGCGGCCCAAGTGCGGTTCCGTGGCCCCGACAGTTGCGGCATCCGTATCCTGAACCAGGAATTTGAAGCAGCAGAATCAGGCCGCAACGCATTATTCTTTAATCGTCTCGCAATTATCGATACCAATAGCAGGGCGAACCAACCCTTTGAAGATGCTGAGCACCTGTTGGTTTTCAATGGCGAAATTTACAACTATACCAACCTCAAAAAAGACCTTCAAAGCCGGGGCGTAAATTTCCTTACCACATCCGACACAGAAGTGCTGTTCCATGCATTGAAAAAATGGGGACGTGATGCCATACCAAAAGTCAATGGAATGTTCGCTTTCTTCTGGTTGGATAAAAGAGAAAAGAAATTTATTCTCTGCAGAGACCGCCTGGGCATTAAACCACTGTATTATTGCATTCGCAATAATAGTTTTTATTTCAGTTCGGAATTGCATTCAATTGTGAGATTTTCCGGAGAGCGACCTGAAGTTTCAACTGCATCGGTGAATATGTATCTATGGATGCAATTCGTTCCTACTCCTTTCACCATCCTAAACAATATTTTCAAGTTACCCCCCGGCTCTATGCTAGAATCGGACGTGAATAATATAAACAGTAACATTACGCCGAAAATCTATTGGGATGCTTATGAACAGGTAAATGAAAAGAAGGGAAACAATAACCTTGAGGAAATATTGAAAAACAGTGTGCAGCGGCAGATGCAAGCCGATGTGCCGCTGGGTTTATTTTTAAGCTCGGGAGTTGATTCATCACTGCTTGCCGCAGTGGTGAATAAATATTTTGCGAAGAGCCAGGATGTAAATTTCTTCACCGTTTCTTTTAGTGAGCAGACGGTCACCGACGAAAGTGCCGATGCAGAGTCGTATATTAAAGGATTTAAAAATCCTAATCTTAAAAATCATCTGCTGCATATAAACGCGGCTTCTATCGGTGAACGAATTGATCAACTCTATAATTACTACGATGAGCCATTTGGCGATTATGCCTCACTGCTCAATTGGGCGATATCGGAAAAAGCCCGTGAATTTGTAACCGTTGCACTTTCAGGCGATGGCGCAGATGAATTATTTTGGGGATATGAGCGCTACAATAAATGGGCAGGCCTTGATAAGATTAATTCATTTCCCTTTTTATCAAAAACTGTTGCCGGAGCAGCTTCTTTATTACCTGCAAATGAATCTGCAATGAAAATCAGGAGAATATTCCAGCACGATCCGTTGAAAAGACATTTCGAGCTGTTTTTGATGCCGGCTTTCAGATCTATATTCAAAAAGCAGATAACCGATTTTCCGCTGTGGGCACTGGAAAATGCTGAAAAGATTTCAGGAAGAAAAGACGCCGTGGCTATATGGGACCTAAAAACTTATCTTGCCGATGCCATGCTCTATAAGGTCGACCGGTCGAGCATGGCCACCAGTCTCGAAGTGCGCGTTCCTTATCTCGATAATACAGTGATCGATTTAGCATTGGCGCTTCCCTTCAATGCTAAATCGAACGAGAAATACCGCAACAAAGCTGTGCTGAAAGAACTGCTCACCCGGCTTGCACCTCATTACCAAGCCAGCAAAACCAAGAGAGGATTCAGCTTCCCTTTACAAAAATGGCTGAGGGAAAACTGGAAAGAGCGGGTATCGGATACAGTGAATGCAAATACACTTACGAGTCTAGGCCTTGATCCTCGACCGTTCATTTCAATAGTGAATAATTTTTATAACAATAATTCCAATGAGCAGGCTGAGGTATGGTATTTATTCAATCTTGCATTATGGAAACAGCGTTACGACGGTCTTTTAAAAGATATCGGAGCATGAAAAAATACCTGGTCATAACGATTGATGTAGAACCAGATTGTAGCAGCAACTGGACCTATTCCAATCCGCTCACTTTCGCAGGCGTGAGCAAGGGAATCGCAAACAGGTTACAGCCTCTTTTCAATAAATACAATATTGTTCCCACTTATCTTATCAACAATGTAGTGCTGGAGGACGATGAAAGTGTGGATATATTCAGATCATTGGAAGGTCAATTTGAATTGGGCACACATCTGCATCCGGAATTTATTGAACCCGTCAAAACAGAATTTAATTACGCAGGAAAAAAAGGCGTACGCAATTGCTGCTTTTACCCCCCAAAGGTAGAAAACGATAAAATCGAGAGCATTACTCGTCTTTTTGAAAAACAATTCGGGTATTCGCCTAAATCATTCAGAGCAGGCAGGTTCAGCGCCGGAGACAACACCATACACAAACTGGCAGAATTAAATTACAAAGTGGATACAAGTGTCACTCCGTTTATCCGCTGGGATGACAGGACACGCGAGAGGCCGGTGGATTTCCGCTTTGCTCCCGATCAGCCCTACTGGACTGAAGAAAAGATTATAACCCCCGGACCCATCGGCAAAGGACTGCTGGAAGTGCCTGTAAGCATTGCCGCAAAAAAATTATCGCCTTCCGGCTGGCTGCGTCACCTGATGAATAAAAAGCGAATACCATTCCGCGCTTCCGAGTTCAAATGGCTGCGACCTGTCTATTCAGATATAAACGATTTTCAAATGATCCTCGAATCGATCGGAAGCAGGCACCCCCATCAGAGAACACTTACGTATAATATGATGTTCCATAATGTAGAAGTGATGCCAGGTTTGAGTCCGTATTCGTTAACCGAACAGGATTGTGAACGTTACCTGTTACTACTGGAGCATTTTTTTCAATATTGTCAAAAAAAAGAAATAGACAGCGTATCGTTGTCTGCATTATATGATGTGTGCCAATAAACGTACTGGAATAAGAGTAGTGATGCTGCTATATAGCTTACCTCCCATACCAATGGGAGGTGCAGAATTGCAGGGCATGAAGCTGGCGGCCGCATTGCAAGCCGCAGGGATCAGTGTACTGCCAATTACGTGGGGCAAACTCTGGCATCCGCAGAAAGGATTATTTAACAGCGTCCGATTTGTAAGGCTGCGATCTGCACTGAGCTTTTTTACCGATATTCTTTCGCTGCTGAGACCAACCCGCCTGTCTTCTTCCACTTCAACCAAAATACTTTACGATGATTCGCATGAAGTAACGAATCAGGTGATCAGCCCCGTAAGGCTATCGATGATTCTGCGATACCAACTGTTTTACCTGAACTGCTTGATGTATTTGTGGAGGAAAAGAAAACAATTCGATATTATTCATGTTCATACAATGGAATGGCCGGCTTTCATCGCAGTACGACTAGGCAAAAGGTTAAATAAACCTGTCGTAATCAAAGACTCGACGATGAATGGTCTTACCAATCTGCTCCGTTATCCGGGTGGCGTACAAAAACAACAGGAAATCGTTAAGTATGCCTATTGCGTGGCCATGACCCGAATCATTCATGCCAATTATCTTAAAGCGGGCCTGCCGCCCGAACGCATCGCTGATATTCCCAACGGCATTGCAATCACTCCTATGCCACAAAAATTCTCTTCCTGGAAACAACAGTTCATCTTTGTTGGCAATCTCCGGCAACAACCTGCCAAAGGCATAGATATTCTGCTACTGGCCTGGAAAGAGCTTTCCCGGCAATTTCCCGGGGCACGGCTGAATATTGTAGGGGAAGGCGACATTACGTCTTACGAAGCATTCACACGAAACATGGGCCTCTCGGAATCTGTACTGTTCCTCGGAAAACGTCAGGATATTCGCGATTTACTGATTCAATCAGATGTTTTTGTGCTGCCCTCGCGCCGGGAGGGAATGTCGAATGCATTGATGGAGGCAATGATTTGTGGTGTTCCCGTAATTGCCACCAACGTGTCAGGCAGCGAAGACCTGATAGAACATGGCATATCAGGACTACTGGTTCCTGTTGCCGATGTAAATGCATTAGCCTCCGCGATGACGCTGATGCTGCAAGATCCAGAACGATCTATAGAGATGGGACGCATGGGGTATGAAAGCGTAAAAGAAAAATGCAATATTGATAAAGTGACGTGCCGGTATATTCAATTATATCAACAAATCCTGGAAGACCGTTCATGAAGAAAAATCTCCTCCTATTGATCAACCAGCTTCATGGTGGCGGTGCAGAGAAAGTGACCGCCAATCTCAGCCTGGCATTGCAGGAGCAATACAATGTTACACTGGCTATCTACAACAACCTTGATAAACCCAGCTTTTCTCACGGCGGTGAGCTGGTGCAAATTACTCTTCCCTATGCCGCTGATACTGGTAGCAATGGCTTTATGAAACGCTGCTGGCGTTTCGTGGTATTGATCCGAAAAGTTCAAAAGCTTAAAAAACAACGAAATATAGAAGTGGCTATCAGCTTCCTGGAAGCTTCAAACTTCATCAATATTCTTTCTGCCAGAAAAGAAAAAGTAGTTTGCAGCGTGCGCAGCTACCTCAGCAATGAATTTAAAGACAACAGGCGCGTGGCCATTTTCCGGCCTATTATCCGTCTTCTATACAATAAAGCCGACTATCTCGTAGTTCCGGCAGAATTAATCAAAACTGACCTGGTAAAATATTTTGGCGTGCAGCAAAATAAGATCAGGGTGATCTATAATTTTATTGATCAGTTTCTGATTGATAAAAAAAAGTTGGAGCCGATTGAAGCGGAGCTTGAAGAAACGATGAGCAGGCATCCCGTGCTGATTAATGTGGGGCGAATTACAGCACCGAAAGCCCAATGGGCGCTGGCAGGTGTACTTAGATGTGTGCAGGAAAAGATTCCCGGCGTCAGGTTACTGATCCTGGGCGAGGGGCCGATGACCGGCCGGATCCGGGAAGAAGCGGCCAAATATGGCCTCAAAGTAGGCAATGCCGAAGAAGATGCAGACATCCGGCTAATCGGTTTCCGTGAAAATCCTTTTCCTTATCTTGCCCGCGCATCTGCGTTTATCCTGTCTTCAACATACGAAGGCTTTCCCAACGTCATTATTGAAGCAATGTCCGTAGGATTGCCCATAATCTCTTCCGATTGCTTTTCCGGACCAAGGGAGATTATCAGCCCTGGCTCTGAGATTACAAAAACAACCAAAATACCTGAAGAAGCTGTGTATGGTGTACTAACGCCCGTATTCGATAAGGCCGCGGATAATGAAAATGAATATTTTGCACTCACAGGGGAAGCAATAATTCGTTTGCTGTCGGATCCGGCAAAAAATGACCTGTATCGACACCGTTCACTGCAAAGGGCTGCACAATACGATAAAGCAATTATCATTCGTCAATGGATCAGTATAATCGAAAACAGACTTTGAGGATATTATTTGTTCATACGAGATATATGCAGAGTGCGGGTGGCGAAGATACTGTGGTCGCCGCCGAAACAGAACTGCTTAGATCTAAAGGCCACGACGTGGATATTCTGATTTTCGACAATGCCTCTATGAGCAAAGGCATAATTGGTAAAATTAGTGCCGGCGTTAAGGCTGTGTACAATTCCGCTTCTTCCCGGAAACTTGACGAACGAGTTCGTCTTTTCCAGCCAGATATTATTCACGTACATAATTTCTTCTTCAGCGCCTCACCGTCGCTATTTTACACAGCCAGTCGCAGGAGAGTGCCCGTAGTAGTTACGCTGCACAATTATAGATTAATATGCGCAAATTGTTTACTATTGAGAGACAACAAGATTTGCGAATTGTGCATCAATCATAGTTTTCCATGGTATGGAGTGAAACATAAGTGCTACCACAATTCTGCGGTACAAAGTGCAATGGTAGGAAGTATAGCTGCTATCCATAAATGGATTGGCACCTGGAAAACAAAGGTGAACATGTTTCTGACTCCTGCAGATTTTATGAGAGAAAAGTTCATAGAATCCTCTCTGAATGCGCCTGTAGAAAATATCCGGGTAAAGAATAACTTTATTAAAGATCCGGGCATGTCACCAAGGAACGATCGGGAAAATTTTTATCTTTTTGTAGGCCGTTTGTCCGAAGAGAAAGGTGTTGATACGTTGCTGAAAGCTTTTTCGCAGTTGCCGGATAAAAAACTGGTGCTGGTAGGCGATGGACCCATAAAAGAAACCCTTCATGAAGCTTATCATAAAGCTACAAATATTGTATTTGCAGGAAAGAAGCCCCATCATGAAGTTATCGCATTGATGAAGAAATGCCGCGCCATCGTCTTTCCATCGATATGCTATGAAGGTATGCCTATCACTATTATCGAATCTTTCGCTACGGGAACGCCTGTAATTTCATCACGTCTGGGAGCCATGCAGGAAATGGTTACCGATGGCTATAATGGAGCATTGTTCGAAGCAGGAAATGATGCAGACCTGCTGAGAGCTATTAATTCATTCGAAACAGAAATCGATTGTGAATCATCGACGGTTTACGCGAACGCCAGAGCGAGTTATCTCGAAAAATATCATCCGGAAAAATGTTATACAGCTATTATGGAAATCTATAACCAGTTAATTATTGCGGGAAAATAATAAAATATTGAATGGAGTGCGCTACGATGCGCTGACAGTGTCGCTGCTTCTAGCAGTAACTATTGGCACTTTTCTGCGTGTTTCACTGCTATTGCTCTATCCATTCCTGGCGTTGCTGGTTGCATCTTTCCTGAGATTGCGACTCAGCAACCCGCTGCTGATATTACTGACTTTAGCAATGACAGGCTTTTTACTATCTCTGTTTCCCCATTTCTTTCTGAAATACAACCTGCTCTCGCTTTTTTACATGTTGCCTTTTTTGTTATTGCTATTTGCAGACCCTCCTCCTGTTTATCGTATCCGGACAGGATACACCCGCATTTTTATTCAATGCCTGGCGATCGTTACAGCAATAAACGATATTATCGGTTTTGTGCAGGTAATCCGTAATCCACTCTATGATGACAGTTTCATCGGTATTTATTCCCGATATTCTATCTCAATGAATGGCCTGATGTTGATGAATACAGTTGTGTTCTTTTTTTATTTTTTGCAATACATCGAAAAAAAGAAGCCCGGTTATCTCCTGATCAGCCTGTTTTTTATGACCTCTTCAATATTATGCTACTATGGCGCAGGATTGGTAGTCTGTACCATCGCCTTTATACTTAGCTTTTTCAAGCCAAATATGCGTTCACTTTTAAAAACAATTTCTTTCGGTTTGCTGGCGGTAGCATCGATCTATTATCTAATGCGATTGGTCAAGCCCGGAACTTTGGATTATAATATCGCCAATATCAAAAAACTGCTGACTTTTGATCCCATCAATGGACCGAGAAAAATCACTTCCTTTTACAACTATCTAATTTCCTATCCATCGCATCCACAAGACTTCCTGCTGGGCTCCGGACCCGGAACATTCAATAGCCGCACAGCTTTTATGGTGGGCAGCCCTTCCTATTTCACCACAATAGACTTTATTAAAGATACGGCTCAGCCTTACTATTTTAAGAACTATGCTTACACGCTCTGGAATGATTCCAATACCAGCCAGGCCCTGTACATGGATGGCTTCCGTAACCAGCCATTCTCATCCGTGCTGGCTTTTCTGGGCGAATATGGATTGGTGTTCTCGTGCTGCTTCCTGATTTTCTATTTCCGGTTATATAAAAAAACAACCCAATTGTTGGCCGCACAGCGACAAAATAAAAACTCCCTGGCCCTATTCAGATTTTTCAAATTTTTATTTATTCTACTGCCTCTGCTGCTGCTGATCGATAATTATTTCGAATATCCCGAAATCATGTTACTGTTGCTCGTGAGCATGAAAATGGTCCAGGTCGATCTTCTCGCCTCTCTGTCGCCTCAGAGAAGAGTAATTAATCCTGACTAGTCAGCACCCTCTCTCTCAAACTATGAAACATCTCCTCCAGCGTTTCCTTAATGCCGTATCTGAATTTCCATTGGGGGTAATGGCTCTGGAATTTACTTACATCGCTGATGTACCAGATATGATCGCCGATGCGATTGGTTTCGCTGTAAGAATAGGATAATTTATTGCCGGTTATCTCTTCACATAAAGTAATCGCTTCCAGCATCGAGCAGTTGGAAAAGCGGCTGCCACCCGCATTATACACCTCTCCCCGCCGCGGCGACTGATAATAATTCCAGAACATATTCACCAAATCAAAACTGTGAATATTATCCCGCACCTGCTTTCCTTTGTATCCGAAAATAGTATAATGGTTTCCCGTAATCGCGCATTTCATCAGGTAAGCCAGGAATCCGTGCAATTGCGCGCCGGAATGATTCGGTCCTGTTAAACATCCCCCACGAAACACCGCTGTTTTCATGTTGAAATATTTTCCATATTCCTGCACCATCACATCCGCCGCAACTTTGGAAGCACCGAAAACAGAATGCTTACATTGATCAATGCTCATCTGTTCATCGATTCCCCGCTCGTAGTAGGGATGGGCCCTGTCGATTTCCCACCTTGTATCGAGCTCAACAAGGGGCAGTACATTGGGATTATCCCCATAAACCTTATTAGTAGAAGTGAATATAAATACAGCTTCCGGGCAATACAGCCTGGTTAATTCAAGCAGGTTGAGCGTACCGGTTGCATTCACGCTGAAATCGGTGAGCGGTTCCTTTGCGGCCCAGTCGTGGCTCGGCTGAGCGGCCGTATGCACAATCAACGAAATATCGGCGCCGTATTTTTTAACTATTTTTTCAAGCTCATCATAATTCCGGATGTCTGCAGAATAATCTTTATAATTCGGAAATTTTTCCGCGAGCCTGTTGCGGTTCCAGTCGGTAGAAGCATCTTTTCCAAAAAAATACTGGCGGAGATTATTGTCAATCCCTATGACAAGGTCAAATTTATCAGAGAAAAAAGAGACGGCTTCACTGCCGATCAGTCCTCCTGATCCGCTAATTAGGGCGATTTTCATCCGATGAAATTAAGCAAATGCTACTTTACGTAAACGAAGTTTGCAAATAAGGAACAATAGTATAAAATGCGGGTTGGTGGTCAGGTATCTCTTCCAAAGCTTTTTAGGCTCCTGCACCAGCCTGTAAAACCATTCCAGGCCCGCCTGCTGCATCCATAAGGGAGCCTGGCTGATGTTGCCTGCATGAAAGTCGAAAGCAGCTCCCACGGCCATCATGGCGGCGTTGATCTTCCCCAGGTGATTCGAAACCCATTTCTCCTGGCGCGGACAACCACGACCCACGAGCACAATATGCGCACCGCTGTCATTGATCTTTTTTATATCCGCAAGATCTTCTTCGGGTGTAGCTTCCCTGAACCGGTCGGGATGGATACCGGATATTTTCACACCGGGATAATTAATATTAATAAATGCCGTGAATTTTGCAAGTGTCTCGGGAGTACTTCCATACAAATACACGCCGAGCTTCGCTTCGCTCGCTCTTGCCAGCACGTATTTCGTAAGAATGGGCCCTGTAACCCTGTCTTCCAGACCCGCTTTATAAAAAGAATTCAACGCCCAGCGGATAGGTTGCCCGTCCGGAACAATCATATCCAGCTTTGCCACCTGCGCTCTGAAATCTTTATTCTTAACTGTTTCTATCAAACCATGCACCGCAAGTGCAGAAACACCAAAGCTTTTTCTTTCTTTCGCATTAGCGATAATTGTTTCAGATGCGTTAATATAATTGGTAACAGAATAGCTGGCAGTAAAAAGTTGCAGTTTCTTTTCTTCGGCAATCCTCAACCCCCCGGGAATGGGCATTCTTTTACGCAGTAGGGCATAAGCTACCTGTCCCGTAGTCTGCCTGATTATGCGCAGATCGAGACCAAAGCCTGCATTACGCACATAAAAAGCATCGTATTCAAAGCGCCTGAAGATGGTGCTAAAGTCCTCTGCAGGGCCGCGCAGCCCTTTAACCTGCGAGAGGCCCGTGATTCCCGGCTTCACCATGTTGCGGAATTTATACCCTGAAACCACTTTCGAAAACCGGTTGCAATCCGCTATCATATGGGGCCTTGGGCCAACGATACTCATGTGTCCCGCAAACACATTTAAGAATTGCGGAAATTCATCCAGGTTCGTAAACCTCAGCAGTCGTCCCAATCGTGTAATACGATAATCATCCAGTTGTGCCTGCACATGATTCGCCTCATCATTCAATACCATTGTTCTGAATTTTATACAACCAAATACCTTTCCTCCTTTCCCCACTCTCTGCTGTATAAAGAACATACCACCCTTCGAATCAAGCATTATCAGGAGCCCTACAAGGGGAATCATCCACGTAAGCACGAAAAGAATCACCGCCAGTGAAAAAGTGATATCAAAAAGTCTTTTAAAGAAAAAATATCTGGGTTTTTCATCAACATAATGCCTTAGCGCAATCTTCTCCTTCAGTGATCCTACCCTTGTTAAATGAACTGTCTTTAATGCCGTTTTCATGTTTCAATGCCCTGAGGATATCCCCAGACTTGGATTTATTAGTTTTTCAATGAATGTTGCTACTAAAAATCAGATACTCAGACAATTAGCGCATAAAGCAGTTATGCGCAGCGTTTAACTTGACCGTAACTGGAAATCAAACGTTGCACAGGCAATAAAATTGTGTTTGCCAGGGAGGACATTCGATATTTGGCAATATTGATACCAAATCTCTAGTTTTGCGAACCTTTTAACTTGATTTTGCTATGTACAGACACACGTATCACGCAAACGACATCTCGGGCCTGAGCTTTCTTGTTACAGGCGGCGCCGGCTTTATCGGGTCGCATATTGTTGAATACCTGCTGCTCAAAGGCGCCGGAAAAATCAGGGTGCTGGACAATTACAGCACCGGCTCACCTGCCAATATTCTTGCTTTCAGAAAACACCCGTCTTTCGAAGTGATAGAAGGGGATATCCGTGACCTGGACACCTGCCGAAAAGCTGTTGAAGGAATGGAATATGTACTGCATCAGGCGGCCCTGGGCTCCGTGCCACGCTCTATTAAAGAGCCTGTTAAAACAAACGAAGTTAATATTTCCGGGTTTCTGAATATGCTCGTAGCAGCCCGGGATGCTAACGTGAAAAGGATGGTATATGCCGCCAGCTCAAGCACCTATGGCGATCATGAAGCACTTCCTAAAGAAGAAGATAAAATAGGTAATCCGTTATCGCCGTATGCCGTAACAAAATATGTGAATGAATTATATGCAGGCGTATTTTCAAGAACATACGACTTCCATACCATAGGGATGCGGTATTTCAATGTATTCGGCCCGCGGCAGGACCCACAGGGGCCTTATGCAGCAGTGATCCCCCTGTTTATCAAAGCCGCCCTGCAAAATACTGCTGCTTCAATCAATGGCGACGGTGAAACGAGCCGCGATTTTACATTTGTTGAAAATGTTGTACAGGCAAATATAAAAGCCCTGTTTGCTCCCATTAACAGGCATGAGATCGTTAATATTGCATGCGGCGACAAAACAAGCCTGAACGAATTATGGAAGATGATCTCCCGCGATCTTTCTATCGATATTCCACCGGTATATGCGCCTGACAGGAAAGGTGATATCAAACACAGCCTCGCTTCCATTAAGAAAGCACAACGTCTTTTGAGCTATGAACCGTTAATCACCATGCAGGAAGGGCTCAAAGCAACTATTGCCTGGGGAAAAGAAAACAATTCCGTAAACCCATCTTAATAATTCATATTTACGCTGATCTTGCTTTCGGGTGTTCCCAATTCGTAAGCGGCAGCATCACTGATTCTCAGGGCAAGACCCGCACTCTCTTTCATATCGGGAAGTTCTCCGAGCACTTTCGCATACACGGACTTGTTAGTTCCGGGATAGGTGATCTTTATTATTGTGCCCACGGGAACATTATTCGCAAGTGCATAATATTTCCCATCCTTCCAGCCGCTGGTACTTTTGAAAATACCTGCGATACCGGCAGCCGATTTCCCGGAATCATTGTATAAGCTCTTAAAGTAATTTCCTTCCTTCGGAACATTTTTGCTTTCCGTATCCGCAGCCGGTGGCTCCGCTTTTACAACTGCCGCCTCCGTCTTTTGCTTTACAACAGGTGCATTTGTATTTACTTTCTCCGGAGTATCCGTTTTTGCAGCAACCGGCTTCTGCTCAGGCTGTGCCACAGGCTTTGTTGCCAGGGCCACATGGGCATCTTTCACTTTCAGGAAACCGACGATCAGTTTAGTACCCGGCTTCGCGCCATCTTTCCCGACCGAATTCCATTTTTGGAGATTCTCGATGGGAACCTTATTATAGTTAACACTGATCCGGTACATCCACTCTCTGGGCTGCACGATATGATATACCGGCAGCAGGGTTTCCCCATTTTCCTTATTGCCATTTTGCGAGAAATTGGAAGCGTTCAATGGAATCCGAACAGCCTGGCCGATCTCCAGCGGAGTAGCCATATTCAACTTGTTATACGCCGCGATATCTTTCGGAGCAAGATTATACAT
>JBGAJL010000065.1:0-7302 GCA_044224935.1 Flavitalea sp. | reverse complement strand
GGACTGGTGCCCTGTACCATTAAGTCCTGCGCATATATCCCATACGCACTTAGAAAAAGAAGAAACGATAACAATATCTTTTTACTCATAGGTTATTATTTCGTAAGCAAAGAAACGATATAAATTTAGCTGTTTCCGCTTTTCAATATTCGCCATTCTTTAGGATAATAATTATTGGATCGGTTACCCAACGACTTCATCCAGCCGAGGCTAAGTTCATCATATTGCACCAAAGTCCATCCTTTCACAGGCATATTAACATTTACTTCTTCTTTTCTCAAATATTGCAGCGCCTGTTCTTTATCCAGCTCTATTTTATGAACCGAATGGCTGACCATAGTGCTCACTGCCAACTCATGATCAGGGACCAGGGCTCCATGAGCGATTTTGCCGCAAAATATGCCCGCTCTTTTTATATACAGGGATGCACCTATCCTGGCAAGCGCATCTTCCAGCAGCAGGGGAAAAGCAAGCACCGATTCCTGCTGATGATAAAACCCTACTAAGCCCGGATCATCAAACCAGGGCCTGATAAAAGATGTTTCGCCGGAAGAGAGCCTGTTAAGTCTGCTCTTTTTAGTATCGCCGGCATCCTCACCGCCATCGTTCTTTCTGAAGCAGGCGACAAAAAGACCTTCTCCTCTCAGTTTATCGGGAAAAAAACGATATCCCGGCGCCTTGTACACATCGCTGAACGTTTCAGTGATGTTCCATTCTGCAGCAATTTCCAATCTTACGGGCGACAGATCAAATTCTTTACAAAGCCAGTCGCAGACCTCTTCATCTTCTTCAACAGAATAAGAACAGGTGGAATAAATCAAAATACCATTCTGCTTCAATGCAGGGTATGCATCCGCCAGGATTCTGCGCTGGCGCTGGCTGCACATCGACACCAGCCCTTCACCCCATTCGTTAATCGCTTCCGGATCACGGCGGAATAATCCCGAGCCCGAACACGGGGCATCCACGGCCATCACATCAAAATAATTGGATAAACGGGCAAAATCCCTAGGATCATTATTGGTGATAATTGTATTGGCGCCGCCCCATTTAATTAAATTTTCTGAAAGAATATTGATGCGCGATTTAATTACTTCGTTGCTCACGAGCAGGCTTCGATCCGATATAAGCGATTGGATCAATGTCGATTTACCCCCCGGCGCTGCACACAGATCGAGCACCTTTATCGATTTGTTTAAATCGACTGTCTGGCGCAGGCACTGTTCCAGGAACATGCCTGATGCTTCCTGCACATAATAGGCACCCGCATGCAGCCAGGGATCCAGTGTAAAAGAAGGCCGGGCAGGGAGATAAACACCGGAAGAACTCCAGGGAACAGGTTCGCTTCCGGGAAAATGACCGGCAGCTTTCACCTTTGAAGGATTATATCTTACAGAAACGACCTGCTCACCATTTTCATGAACTTCGATAAAGCGGGCTGCATCAAACTCTTTTATTTTTTCAAGAGAACGGAGTAATTCACCGGGCAATGAAATACCGGGCATACTTACAACGATTTAATTTCTGTGACCAGTTGCTGCAAAACAGATTTTGCATCGCCAAACAACATGGATGTTTTGGGCTGAAAGAAAAGATCATTTTCGATGCCCGCATATCCGGGCTTCATGCTTCGCTTATTCACAATCACCATTTTTGCCAGTTCCACATCCAGAATCGGCATCCCGTAAATCGGAGAGGAAGGATCTGATTTTGCAGCGGGGTTCACAACATCATTGGCACCCAGCACCAGCACCACATCGGTACTGGGAAACTCTTCATTCGCCTGCTCCATTTCGAGCAATTTATCATAGCTCACATCGGCTTCGGCAAGCAACACATTCATGTGACCGGGCATGCGCCCTGCAACAGGATGGATGGCATATTTTACATCTACTCCTTTATCGGATAAAATTTTTTCAAGTTCGTGGCACACATGCTGCGCCTGTGCAACGGCCAATCCATAACCCGGTACGATCATAATCTTCGACGCATAATTCATAACCATGGCCGCATCTGTGATAGTTATTTCCTTGTAGTTGCCATGATCCTTTTGCACACCGTCTGCTTTGGTCTTTGGCCCTCCGAAAGAACCAATCAACACATTAGCCAGCGAGCGGTTCATTGCCTTACACATCAGGATGGTCAGTAATGTTCCCGCCGCGCCCACGAGTATGCCGCCCGTAAGCATTACCTTATTATGATATAAAAATCCGCCGCACGCTGCGGCAACACCGGTGAACGAATTAAGCAGCGAAATAACTACCGGCATATCCGCACCACCGATCGGCAGAACAAACAGCAGACCATAAAGCACCGACAAACCGATAATAATATAAAATACGGAAGGGATAATTTCATCTTCAGCGGAGCTGACCATATAAACAATGCCGGCAATAATCAATACAAGAAAGACGAGGTTGATGATATGCTGTCCCTTGAATGCGTAGTCCTTCACTTTCCCATTTAATTTTCCCCAGGCGACCATGCTTCCGGAAAATGAAACGGTACCAATAAACAGGCCCAGCAAAATAATCAACAAATGCGAAGGCGTCGTAATGCCGCCGTCGCGGAGAACATAATCAAATTCAACGATCGAAATCAATGCGGCACAGGCGCCACCCATTCCGTTGAAGAGGCTCACCATTTCCGGCATCGCCGTCATCTTCACCTTGCGGGCAGCCAGCGCGCCGACAATTCCGCCGATCACCAGGCCGCCGAATATCCAGGAATAATTATGCAATTTCTCACCATCGGAATTATATAAAAATATCGTCCCGAATATCGCGATCGTCATTCCCGCAGCGGCAATCCAGTTGCCTTTCCTCGCGTTTGCAGGATTGGACAGCATTTTCAAACCAATAATAAAAGTAATGGCCCCGATAAGGTAACAAACAGACAGTATATTCGATTCCATCATATTGTTACTTCTTTTTCTTTTTAAACATTTCCAGCATGCGGTCGGTCACTACAAATCCGCCGACAACATTCAGCGTTCCCAATATCACTGCTAAAAATCCAATGGTCAACGCGAGATAATTATCGCTCTCAGCACGGCCCATCACTATTATCGCACCGATGATCACAACACCGTGTATTGCGTTGGCGCCGCTCATCAGCGGCGTGTGCAGCACACTCGGAACACGGCCGATCACTTCTATTCCCAGAAAAATCATCAACGCCACCACATAGATCATCTCCTCATTGCCCGCGACCCACGACAGGATATTTTCCATACGAACTATTTTAATAATTTCCCTTCATGCGTGATGCATGCCCCTTTCACCAGTTCATCTTCAAAATTCAATGACAGGTTCCCACTTTTATCAATAATCAGTTGTAAAAAATTCAATACATTTTTTCCATACAGTTTACTGGCATCGGATGGCATCGAAGCCGCGAGCATTGAATCTCCCACGATCGTCACCCCTCCTATATGTATCGTTTCATTATTTTTTGTATGATCCGTATTCCCCCCCGTAGCTGCAGCGAGATCGATTATTACCGATCCTTTCTTCATCGTGCTGATCATTTCGGCTGTAATCAGTACAGGCGCTTTTTTACCCGGTATCTGCGCCGTTGTGATGACAATATCCGCTTTTGCAATGCTCTCCGCGATTTTCTGTTTCTGCTGCTGAACAAATTCTGCCGATTGCTCAACGGCATAGCCTCCGGCTTTTGATGCGTCGGCAGCGCCCGCTACTTCAATAAACTTTGCGCCGAGGCTCATTACTTCTTCCTTAACGGCCGGCCTCGTATCAAACACTTCCACCACTGCGCCCAGCCTTCTTGCTGTTGCTATAGCCTGTAACCCTGCCACGCCTGCTCCCAATATTAAAACCTTTGCGGGCGGGATGCTTCCTGCCGCTGTCATAAACATGGGAAAATACCTGCTGTATGTATTTGCAGCCAGCAGCACTGCTTTATATCCTGCAATGTTCGCCTGTGAGCTGAGCACATCCATGCTCTGCGCCCTCGTAGTGCGGGGCAGCATATCGAGGCTGAATGCAGTAAGATGATTATTCGCCCAGGTATTCATCAGTTCCCTGTTAAACAAAGGCTGGTAAACACCAATCAGTATTTTTCCGGAAAAATTATTGTCTGTGGGATTAATCGCGAGGATAATATCTGCGTGCTTAAGAATTTCCTCTCTGGAAGAAATTACTGCCCCGGCGTTTACATAGTCATCATCTCCCGCGAAAGATCTTTCGCCCGCACCTTTTTCTATTTCTACCTCAACTCCCTTCTTCACTAATGCCGCTGCGGATTCGGGTAGCAGCGATACCCTTGTGTCTGTCTGTGGTTCTTTCAAAACACCAACTACCATGCGGTAAAATTATACGTTTCGGCTGATATGGCTAAAAACTAATGCTAAAATGCTGTTTCACCTTAAATTCAGGGCGGAAGAATGCAATGCCAAACTGGAACAGATCTACCGAAAGCATTACCGAGGGATGCGAACAGATATGGTTCCACGCCTTTTCCATACCTCTGCTCCAATGGATATCATCCAATATCAGCATCGAAGAAGCCGGCATTTTGTGAAGCAGTTTATCAAAATAGCGGATCGTTGGCTGCTGACGGTGATTGCCGTCGATAAACGCCATATCCACATGGGGCAGCGAGGAAATCATCTGGGGGAGCGTATTATCAAAATTACCCGTAACCACGGTAATGTTATGTAACCCCAATGCTGCAAAATTGTTACGTGCAATAGCGGCCACCACATGATTTCCCTCGCCGGTCGTGACCAGCGTTTTATTTTGTCCTGCTGCGATATATGCCGTTGATATTCCCAGGGAAGTTCCCAGTTCCAGCACATATCCCGGTTTATAGAATCGTACGATGCGATATAATAATTGTGCATACCTGGGCGGCTTGGCGGAGCTTTTACAGATCATCGCCACGCTGCGGGAAAGCTCGCCCTCGCTAAAAGCAGAGCCGGCGCCATAGTCCTCTTTCGGAACAGGTGTATTATCGGATAATAATTTCTTTCTTAATTTCTCGATGAGATGATAATCGGGGTAAACCGTTTTATCATTAAGCACTTTCGTAACAAATTCATACACAAAAGGAGAATGAATGCCATGGCCCTTTCCATTCGAGGCCGACATCCGGTAACGGATGTATTTTAATGCTATTTGGGGAACCGAATACATTTATTTTTTTCTCTCCCAGGTTTCAAAGCGGTAAGCATAGGCATGCCTGCTGTCTTTATCAAACGCCTCTGCATGGGTAAGCTGCCAGTCCTTCCCGTTGATCACCGGAAAATAAGTATCGCCATCCACTACCATGTGTACACGCGTGAGATAGATCCGGTCGGCTTTATCAAAAGCCTGCCTGTAAATTTCACCACCGCCGATCACCGAACATTCCCGCGCGTCGGTTTCTTCCGCGGCAGCGATCGCCTCCCCGAGCGAACCGGCTTTTATTACTTCATCCGGCAGCTGCAATTCCGGGTTACCCGTGATCACAATATTCGTTCTGCCCTTTAGGGGTTTGCCGAGCGACTCAAATGTTTTTCTTCCCATGATCACGGGCATCCCATAGGTAATATTCTTAAAGAATGCAGTATCGTTTGGTAAGTTCCAGAGCAACTTATTGTCTTTTCCGATAACATTATTATCAGACGCGGCAACCACGATGTTCATGATCATACAATTATCTCCTATACCGCCACGGGGGCTTTTATTGCCGGGTGAAACTGATAATTTTCCAATACAAAATCCCCGTACGTAAAATCAAATATGTTTTTGACCCCGGGATTCAGTTTCATCTGCGGCAGCGGATACGGTGTGCGCTGTAATTGCAGGTTTGCCTGTTCGAAATGATTATTGTACAGGTGCACATCACCAAAACTGTGCACAAAATCACCGGCCTCCAGCCCGCATGCCTGGGCGATCATCATTGTCAGCAAAGCGTACGAAGCTATATTGAAGGGCACCCCTAAAAAAACGTCGGCACTGCGCTGATACAGCTGGCAGCTTAACCTGCCATCGGCAACATAAAACTGGAACATCGTATGGCAGGGCATCAGCGCCATTTCACCCAGCTCCGCTACATTCCAGGCATTGATGATCATTCTCCTGCTGTCGGGATTCTGCTTTATCTGTGCGATCACATCGCTTAGCTGATCATATGTTTTTCCATTGGCGCCTTCCCAGCTTCTCCATTGCTTGCCATAAACAGGCCCAAGGTCGCCGTTTTCATCCGCCCATTCATCCCAGATACTGACGCCATGATCTTTTAAATAGCTGATATTCGTTTCACCCCGGATAAACCATAACAATTCGTAAATAATGCTCTTGATATGCATTTTCTTGGTAGTCACCAAGGGAAACCCCTGCTGCAGATCAAAACGCATCTGGTAGCCAAATACACTTCTGGTGCCGGTACCCGTACGGTCCGTTTTATCTTCACCGTGTTGAAGAATGTATCGCAGCAGTTGGAGATATTGTTGCATCAATGCAAGTTAAAAGTTAAAAAGTTTAAAGTAAAAACTTTAATGCCTGAGCGCCTAAAGGATTAACTACCACTTTTAAGCTTTAACTTTAAACTTTTAACTTTAATCATTTGGCATTCCACGAACAATTTGAGGATACGCTTTTAGAAGGTCTTGATTCGATGGGGTTTGAAAAACCCACACCTATCCAGGAGAAAGCTATCCCGGTAATTTTAAGCAATAAAGACCTTATCGCCTGCGCCCAGACGGGCACCGGCAAAACAGCCGCCTTCCTCCTTCCCGTAATTAATAAAATCATTAAAGAGCATACCGACAGGATCGATACGCTCATCATCGTGCCTACCCGCGAGCTGGCCATCCAGATCGATGAGGCGCTCCAGGGATTTGCCTATTTCACGCCGATCACCGCTATTGCGATCTACGGCGGAAACAACGGCAGCTCGTATGAACAGGAAAAAAAAGCGTTGACGCAGGGCGCAAACATCATCATAGCCACGCCCGGAAGGCTGATCGCACACCTCAACCAGGGCTACGTTAAATTCAATACCATCAGGCACCTGATCCTCGACGAGGCCGACAGGATGCTCGACATGGGCTTTAGCGACGACCTGAACCGCATCATCAGCTTTTTGCCGAAAGAAAGGCAGACATTGATGTTCTCCGCTACCATGCCGCCGAAGATCCGCGCCCTGGCAAAGAAAATTTTGAATGATCCTGAAGAGGTCAACATCGCTATCTCGAAACCGGCGGAGAAAGTGATACAGGGCGCCTACCTGGTTTACAATACGCAAAAGATCGCACTGATCAAACAACTGCTCTCGGGGCGAAAGCTGAAAAGCATC
>JBGAJL010000064.1:0-25362 GCA_044224935.1 Flavitalea sp. | reverse complement strand
ACGGGCAGCAGCTTCGCAAGACTGCTGGCTCCTTTTAATGTGATCGTGCTGGCCTATGACAAATACGTAAGCGGGTTCGCTCACGACTATATCAAAGAAGCAAACCTCGAGCAGGTTTCAAGGTATTGTGATGTAATCAGCATGCACCTGCCTTTAACCGCTGAAACCATGCATATGGCCGACGACCATTTCTTTCATATCCTCGACCGGAAACCCGTCTTTCTCAACACCAGCCGGGGAAAAGTGCATGACACCGCCGCCCTGATCCGGGCCCTCAAAAGCGGAACCATCAGCGCCGCCGGGCTGGATGTGCTGGAAAATGAAAAACTGGAGACCTATTCAGAAACCGAGAAAAAACAGCTCGACTGGCTGCTGGAACAAAAAAATGTCCTCATCACGCCACATATAGCGGGCTACAGCCATGAAGCTTTCTACAAAATGGCCTACGTGGTGCTGCAAAAACTGGGTTTGAACTGATTTATGACAAAATTCCTATCTTTGTCTTAATACATCATTGCAACGCTTCAGATATCTGGGGCGTTGTTATTTTTTGCTGTTACCAAAAAGGTAATGGCAATTTTTTTCATATCATAAAGTGTAAATATGAGTGACATAATTTACGTATCGAAGGACACGCTTGAACAAATGAAAGGAGAATTGCTGCGCATGAGGACAGTGGAACGGCCGAATGCGGCGAAAGCTATTGCGGAAGCACGTGAAAAAGGTGATCTGAAAGAAAATGCCGAATACGATGCTGCCAAGGAAGCGCAGGGGATACTGGAAGCCAAGATCAAAAAAATGGAAAGCGATCTTGCCAATGCGAGAGTGCTGGATGCTGAGAATGTAGATACCAGCAAGGTTTCTATTCTAACCAAAGTGACTCTTACCAATCTCAATACAAAAAAACAGATTACATATAAGATCGTATCTGAAAAAGAAGCTGATCTGAAGGCAGGTAAGATCTCTGTAACTTCACCCATAGGAAAGGGCCTGATGGGAAAAGTAAAAGGAGAAGTGGCCGAGGTGCAGGTGCCGGCAGGATTATTCAAATTTAAAATTGAAGACATAGCCGTATAGCCATGACAATTTTTTCAAAAATTATTAAAGGAGAAATTCCATCTTACAAAGTGGCGGAGAACGATAAGTTCTTCGCCTTTTTGGATATAGCCCCTCTCGTGAAGGGACATACGCTGGTGATCCCCAAAATAGAAACAGATAATTTATTCGACCTGCCGGATGATTATTTATCTGAAATGCTGTTGTTTGCCAGGCCCATCGCCAAAGCGATAGAAAAAGAATTTGACTGCAACCGGTGTGGGATCTCTGTGGTGGGGCTCGAGGTGCCGCATGCCCACATGCATTTAATTCCCATCAACAGTGCAGATGATTTGAACTTTACCCGCGGGAAGCTGACCCTGGCCAGGGAAGAATTCCTGGAAATTCAGCAGAAGATCCAGCGCCGTTTATAGAAGCGTATGCGATAGATACAAGGCTTTTATTTAATCCTGTTCGGATGCAGCGCTATAAATTCTTTCCATCCCCCTGCTTTTTTTTGCCCGGCTTTTATTACCGCATTTCCCTGGAAATGATGACAAACCGCAACGGCCAGCGCATCGGAGGCATCATACGATATTAATTCGGTATCCTTCAGCAGTAATATCTGTTGCAGCATTTTCCAAACCTGCTCCTTATCGGCATTGCCATTTCCGGTAATCGATTGTTTTATCTTTCTGGGAGAATATTCGCAAACTGGCAGTCCGGCGCTCATGGCGGCCGCTATCGCCACCCCCTGTGCGCGGCCCAGCTTCAGCATGCTCTGTACATTCTTTCCGAAAAAGGGAGCTTCTATGGCAAAAGAATCCGGGCGGAATTTTTTAATCAGCTCTTCAACCCGGGTATAGATCAGTTGCAGCCGCTCGTAATTATCCTGCCTGCCATGCATTTTCAATACATTCAGTTCAAGCATATTTATCCGGCTGGCCGAGGCCTCCACTATGCAGTAGCCCATCAGTAAAGTACCCGGATCGATGCCAAGGATTATTCTGGAAACAGATGTATTCACTATTTTGCGTGGTTGATTGCCCACCCTAAACAAAAATATCAAAATAATTCTCAACTATGTGGCTGGCCCGCTTGTGTTCGGCATTCTTCTGTATGCAATTCACAGGCAGATACAACAACAGTCGGGCTGGAAACAATCGCTCGATGCATTGGCAGGCGCGCTCAGTGGCCGCTCGCTGATGGAAATCGCTGTCGCTTTTCTGCTCATGTTTGTCAACTGGGGAACGGAAGCGTTCAAGTGGAAACTGGCGTTATCGTATGAACAGGCTATTCCCTTCCGGCGCGCCCTGAAAGCGGTATTTGCCGGCACAACCGTTGCCTTTTTTACTCCCAACCGGATTGGGGAATATATGGGCAGAATACTGTATGTCGAAAAGGGACATCGCGTTTCTTCCATCGCATCGTCTGTAGTGTGCAGCATGGCGCAGTTGATGATTACGCTGGCCACAGGTATTTGCGGGCTGATTTATTTAATAACCCGGCAGGGCCTGATTACGGGTGAAAAAAGTTTCTGGCTCGGTGTTGCCATGTATCCTGTGGCGACTGTGTTGATAATATTAACAATATTTTACTTTCGTCTTAACTGGCTGATAAAATGGCTGGAAAAGATTCCGGGAACCCGGAAGTATTTAACTTACATAAGCATAACCGGCAGGTTTAACGCAACGCGTTTGCTGCAAATCCTGTCTTTATCTGCGGTGCGCTACCTCGTGTTTATTGTGCAATATTATTTGTTCTTTAGTGTTTTTAACGTGGGGGCCGGCTGGTGGCAAACTTTTTGGTCTGTGAGCGTAGTGTTTCTGGTGATTGCGGTAGTGCCCGATATTACCGTGCTTTCGGACCTGGGAGTGAGGTGGGGGGCAAGCCTGGAGGTGGTCCGGCTGTTCAGTAAGAATATGGCAGGCATCCTTGCCACTTCATTGTCGGTGTGGATCATCAACCTGGTGGTGCCGGCGCTGGTGGGGAGTTTGCTTATAGCAGGGTTGAAAATATTTGGCAAAGCAGAACAGCAGATTGAAATGAATACATAAATTCAGACAGGATTAAATGAAACTTATACGCATAGTAAGCTTTTTATTGCTCGTATCCGCTGCGGCCCCGCTGAGAGCCGGTGAAGATTTCTGCGACATACGCAACACGGCTTTCTCCCCGGGTGAAGCGTTGAACTTCAGGGTATTTTATACGCTGGCAGGCGTGTATGTAGGCGCAGGTGAAGCGAATTTTACCACCACTTTCGAAACGCTGAACAACGTGCCGGTATACCATATCGTTGGCGATGGCAGGACGTACAGCTTCTACGATAACTTTTTTAAGGTCCGCGACCGGTATGAAACCTATGTCGATACCCTTAACCTGCAACCCTACAAGTTTATCCGCAACATTTACGAGGGGGGCTATAAAAAATACGAGAATGTAACCTTTAATAAGGTGGCGAATACCGCTGTTACCAACGACGGTGTATTTAAAATTCCTTCCTGCGTACAGGACGTGATCAGCTCTATTTACTATGCCAGGAACATAGAATTTGAAAAATACAAACAGGATGATAAGATTCCGTTTACCCTTTTCCTGGATAAGGAACTGTATGCGATGTATATCCGGTACATGGGTAAGGAGACGGTAAAAACCAAATATGGCAAATTCAGGTCCATCAAAATAAAACCATTGCTGCTGAAGGGAACCATTTTTGAGGGCGGAGAGAAAATGACCATTTGGATCAGCGACGATAAAAATCATATTCCGCTGCGCATAGAGAGCCCCATCAGCGTTGGAAGCATCAAGGTAGACATGATGGGTTATAAAAATCTCCGCTATCCCTTAACCTCGCTTATTAAGGAACGTTAACCGCGGTTTGTTCTATGGAGCTTCGGTGCAGGGGCTCAGATATCTTCCAGCCGGAATGTATTGCTTACTTTAATGCCTTTTTCAGTCGTTTGCAGGTCACAGCATTCAATCGACGGATCGTGTTCGAAGAACAGGATATAATTATTTTCTACTGCTTCGGTAAGAAAATTCTTTTTTTCTTCCAGCGTTGTCAGCGGAAACATATCATACGCCATTACATAAGGCAGTGGAATATGGGCAACTGAAGGGAGAAGATCGGCCATATAAACGATCGTTTTGTTTTTATAGCTGATCATGGGCAGCATCATCGATTCGGTATGGCCATGCGCGAATTTTATCGAGATATTATCGGTGAAAAAAGGAGAATGCACAAATTTCAATTGCCCGCTTTCTTCTATCGGCAGAATATTTTCTTTGAGAAAGGATGCTTTTTCACGTGCGTTGGGTTGGACGGCCCATTTCCAATGCTGCTCATTTGACCAGTAGGTTGCGTTCGGAAATGCAGGAATTAATTTATCCTTGTCCCGTATGATGGCGCCTCCCACATGATCGAAATGCAGATGCGTAAGAAAAACATCGGTGATATCGGAAGGAGAGAACCCGGCTTTACGAAGGGAATTGTCCAATGAATCATTTCCATTCAGGTAATAATGGCCAAAAAATTTCTGATCCTGTTTATTGCCGATGCCTGTATCGACCAGTATTAACCGGTCGCCCTCTTCAATCAGGAGGCAGCGCATGGCCCAGTTGCACAGATTGTTTTCGTCTGCCGGGTTCAATCTGTTCCATAGGGTTTTGGGCACTACGCCAAACATGGCGCCGCCGTCGAGCTTGAAAAAACCGGTGTCGATTGTGTGCAGCTTCACTTATTAAGTTTTTCACGCAAAGGTGCAAAGAAAGCCCAAAGTAGGAAAGATTTATTTTGCACTTTGTATTCAGCTTTGCGGCTTTGTACGAAATGATTTTTGAGTGATCAGTGTCCAGATCAGAAATACCACGCCCAGAAAGAAAAAGATCATCAATGCAAGCACGGAATTACGCATCGAGCCGGTGAGCTCTTCCATATAGGCAAAGCAGAACATGCCGATTACCAGCGCCACTTTTTCGGTTACGTCGTAGAAGCTGAAAAACGATGCCGTGTCTTTTGTTTCGGGCATCAGGTTGGCATAGGTGGAACGGCTCAGCGACTGGATGCCACCCATTACCAGGCCCACGATGGCGCCGAGAATATAAAACTGGGTGGCAGTGGTAATAAAATACGCGGCCGCACAAAGGGCCACCCAGATCAGCGTTGTAAAAATCAGGGTGCTGATGTTGCCGAATTTTTCGGATGCCCTTGAAATAAGGATAGCCCCCGGAATAGCGAGGAGCTGAATGATCATGATGGTGATAATAAGATTGTCGATGGGCAGGTGCAGTTCCTTGGCGCCGAATTGCGTGGCGGCAAGAAAAACAGTTTGTATGCCTGCGCTGTACCAGAAAAAGGAGTACAAAAATTTTTTGAGAACCGGAAGGTGTTTTACCTGTTGCCAAACCTTTTTTAACTCCAGGAATCCCGTTTTAAACACATTGTTTTTTTCTTTTGGCGCTTTAGTATTGCCTTTGGGCAGATATTTAAAGGGGATCTGGGCAAATCCGAACCACCATATTCCCACCAGGATAAAGGAGATGCGGGGCGGCAGGTAGCCGGTATCGAATGTTCCGGTGATACCGAACCATCCGGGTTTGAAAACGATGATAAAGCAGGCGATCTGCAGGATAACGCTTCCGATGTATCCCATGGTGAAGCCCCTGGCGCTTATTCTGTCGCGCATGGGCTCTTCCACCAGGTCGGGCAGGTAGGAGTTATAAAAAACCAGGCTGCCCCAGTATCCTATGCAGGAAACGATAATGCATAAAATTCCAAAATGAAGAGTTGCGGAGCTCAATGTGGTTTCACCGCCAGGCAGGGGTGTTGGCGCAAAGAAATAAAGACAGGCGCAGGCGAGGCTTCCCATGCTACAGAAGAAGCGCATGAAATTCTTTTTATTGCCTCTTGTGTCTGCGATCGACGTAAGTATGGGGGAGATAATGGCCACCACGATAAAAGCCACCCCCAGCGCATAATTATACAGGGCTGTATTGATAAAATTCCGCCCTAGGAAGACGACTTCGTTATCGGGATGCCGGTTTCTGGTAACGGCCTCATAGTATGCAGGAAAAATAGTGGAGGTGATGATCAGGTTGTACGCTGAATTGGCCCAGTCGTACATACACCAGGCATTGATCACTTTTTTAGAAGCCGATATCATATCAAGCAGTTGGCCAGCCGGAGGCTGAGATTTATTATATAGCCCGGTCTAATGTGATCGGGTTTGGAATGATTAAAGATAGCCAACAGAAATCAGCACCAGTAAAATGATTCCGGCGGCAATGCGATAATAACCAAAGATCCGGAATCCGTGTTTCTGAAGATAACCGATGAAGAATTTAATGGCCAGCATGGCAACAATAAAAGCCACCAGGCAGCCCAACAGCAGGATAGTAATATTCTGACTGTTCAGCACTTCGGGTGATTCTTTATGCACGTCATAAAGGCTTTTGACCGTTGCTGCAAGCATAGTGGGCACGGCCAGGAAAAAAGAAAATTCGGCGGCGAGTCTCCTTGTCAGCCCTTGTTGCATCGCGCCAACAATCGTTGCTGCGCTGCGGCTGAGGCCGGGAAACACGATCGCCAGCGTTTGGTATAAGCCTATAATAAATGATTTGTTATAGCTGATATTGGCTTCTTTGTCGATGAGAGGGCGGTTGAACCATTTATCGACAAACAATAATAAAACACCGCCCACCACCATAATGATTGCGATCATCGTCGGGTTGCCCAATGTGGCTTCGATATGTTTTTTAAACAGGGCGCCGAAGATCAGCGCCGGAATAACCGCGATAAATAGTTTAATATAGAACCGGATATTCCGGAAGTTGAAAAATTTTTTCCAATACAGGATAATTACCGAGAAGATGGCGCCAAACTGGATAACGATCTCAAACAACTTGGTAAATGCATCGTTTTCAATACCCATGATAGCCGAAGTGATGGCCATGTGGGCAGTAGAAGAAATAGGGAGAAATTCAGTGAGGCCTTCAATAATCGCGATGATAATTGCCTGCAGGGTGCTCATGCTTTCGGTTTACGGAAGATGGCATAAATCTCAATACCCAATCCCACCAGAATTAATATGGGGGCTACAGTAATGCGTCTGAAACTATATACTTCATCCGGGTTGAATACATTCGGATCATTACTCTTTCCACCCATCATCAGTATTACGCCGGCGGCAATGACCACAAGCCCTATGATGAACCAGGTATAATTTTCCTTTCCAAAAAGATTGCCTGGGGTGTTGTTACTGGCGGTCACTTTCTTTTCGCTCATGCTTGGATGTTTTAAAGCGTTGCAATATAATTCTTTCCCTGAAACTGGCGGCAGAGTTAATAAAGAGTTAACCTGGCATTAATAGAGATCGTCGAGGCTCATTTTAAGGTATTTCACTACACTTCTGTGCGTGCTCAGCACACTGATGCCGATTCCCAGTACAAACAGGAACAGGAACAGTAGCATGATCATGGAATTATCGCGCAGATCCTTCAGGTAGGGCAGGTAGGCCTCGAATACGATGATAATGCCGTAGATGATGATAATAGCGATCAACGCTGCAAGCGCTCCGTTGACAACGGCCCTGATATTCATTGGCCTGGAAATAAAGCTCCGGGTGGCGCCCACCATCTGCATGGTTTTGATAAGAAAACGGTTGCTGTACATGGCCAGCCGGATGGTATTATCAATCAGGACAATGGAGAGAAGGGAAAACAATATGGCCAGTGCAACCAGGCCAAGCAGGATCCACTGCATGGTCGGCCCCATTTTTTCCACGAGGGCGGCCGGATAGTTCACGCTCTGCACTACCATGGAGCGGCTGACGAGCTCGTTCCTGATATTATTCAGACTGTCTTTTTGCACATAGGCGCTGCGGGTATAAAAATCGATCGAAGCGGGCAGTGGATTTTCTTCCAGCATTTCCTGGAAATCGGCTTCGCCTTTAGACAGCCAGCGTTGCTTGGCTGCTTCCTTGTCGATATATTCTACCGATTTGGCATAAGGCTGCGCGGCGATATAGTCGCGCAGTGAATCGATGGATTTCTGTGATACGTTATTGCGCAGGTATACCTGTACCTGCACTTCTTCTTTTAATTCATCGATATAGTGCTTGGCATTTAATAGGACCCACCCGAATATTCCCACGAAAAACAATACGATGGTAACGCCCAGGATGGCCATGAAATAAGAAGGTTTTGAGCGCTTTGCGGATGCTTTACCTGCCTGTGCCATGCGGATTTTTTTAGTCTTCCAAAAGTAGTTAATTATCTTATGTTTGCATAAATCGCTGATCACGCATGGAATATGATTTCAGGAGTATCGAGAGAAAATGGCTGGAGTACTGGAAACAGAACAATTCCTATAAAGTAAATAATAACGATCCGAAGCCTGCTTACTATGTGCTGGACATGTTCCCTTATCCCAGCGGCGCCGGCCTCCATGTGGGCCATCCCCTGGGTTATATTGCAAGCGATATTTTTGCGAGGTACAAACGCCTGAAAGGCTTTAACATACTGCATCCCATGGGATACGATGCATTCGGGTTGCCTGCAGAACAATATGCACTGGAAACCGGCCGGCACCCGGCTGTGACAACAGAAAAAAACATCGCCGTCTTCAGGGAACAGCTCGATAATATCGGTTTTTCGTACGACTGGAGCCGGCAGGTCAATACCAGCGACCCCTCCTATTATAAGTGGACGCAGTGGATTTTTTTGAAATTATTTAACAGCTGGTACAACCGTGAAACGAATCGTGCCGAGCCGATAACCACCCTGATCCCGAAATTAAAAGGCTTTGACGGGCTGTCGGAAAAGGAAAAATCGGACGAACTGATGAATCATCGCCTCGCCTATTGCGGCTACGGCGAAGTGAATTGGTGCGAAGCGCTCGGTACCGTGCTTGCCAACGACGAAGTGGTAAATGGGGTGAGTGAACGGGGAGGCCACCCCGTGGTAAGGAGAAAACTAAGGCAATGGTACCTCCGGATCACCGAATATGCCGATCGCCTGCTCGAAGGATTGGAGCGAATCGAATTCAGCGAAGCCATGAAGGAAATGCAGACGAACTGGATCGGCAAATCGTCCGGCGCTGAAATTGATTTTGAAATAAAGGGCTCCGTTAAAAAATTAAAAGTGTACACCACCAGGCCCGACACGATTTTCGGTGTCGATTTTATGGTGGTGGCACCCGAACATGAACTGATCAGCGAAATTACCACGCCGGGGCAACAGCAACAGGTAGCGGATTACGTTGCGTATGTAAAAAGCCGCAGCGAACGGGAGCGCATGGCCGAAAAAAAGATCAGCGGCGTGTTCACAGGCGCTTATGCTTTAAATCCATTCAATAATAAACCGATCCCTGTCTGGATCTCCGAATACGTGCTGGCAGGATATGGTACCGGCGCAATCATGGCAGTGCCCTGTGGTGATGAACGCGACTATAAATTCGCAAAGCATTTTACTATTCCGGTTACCAATATTATTGGCAATTATTTTAATGGTGAAGAAGCTAATCCTACAAAAGACGCCGCACTGGAGAACAGTGATTTTCTGAACGGCGTGAAAATGAAAGATGCAATAGATGTGGTGATAAATAAGCTGGAGGAAAGGGGCATCGGAAAAAGAAAGGTGAATTTTAAAATGCGTGATGCTGCGTTTAGCCGTCAACGTTATTGGGGCGAGCCCTTCCCGATAAAATGGCTGCCTGCCGGTGGCCCCGGCAGGGACGACAGCATCGCCGTTCCCCTCGACGAATCGGAACTGCCGCTTAAACTGCCGCTGGTTGAAAATTATTCCGCAGGGCCGGACGGGGAAGGGCCGCTGGCCAATATTCCCGAATGGACCGCGCAGCATCTCGAAACGAATACGATGCCAGGTTACGCCGGCAGCAGTTGGTATTTTCTCCGTTATATGGATCCTCATAACGACAAGGCTTTCTGTGACCGGAACGTTTCCGATTACTGGGGGCAGGTGGATCTGTATATCGGCGGCACCGAACATGCCGTTGGCCATCTGTTATACAGCCGCATGTGGACGAAAGTGCTTTATGATCTTGGGTTTATCGGCTTTGATGAGCCGTTCAAAAAGCTTGTGAACCAGGGGATGATCCAGGGCTCGTCACGATTGGTATACCGCATAAGAAATACACATAAATATGTTTCTGCGGGATTAAAAGATAACTATGAAACGGACCAGCTTCATGTGGACGTGAATATTGTTGACGGGCTGGAACTCGATACCGGAGCATTCAAGCAATGGCGTGAAGAATACAATGACGCAGAATTTATTTTGGAGAACGGAAAATATATCTGTGGTGTGGAAACGGAGAAGATGAGTAAGAGCAAATACAATACCATCAATCCCAATACGCTCGTCGAAAAATATGGCGCCGATACTTTCCGCATGTATGAAATGTTCCTCGGACCGGTGGAAATGAGCAAACCCTGGGATACGAAAGGTATTGAAGGCGTGCACCGTTTTCTGAAAAAACTATGGAGATTATTCTTCGATGAAATAAAAGGACGGGTCTGGAACGATGAGAGGCCCACGGATGCCGAGCTGAAGATTCTTCATAAGGCGATAAAAAAGATTGAAGAAGATAACGAGCGGTTTTCCTTTAACACCGGCGTAAGTACGTTCATGATCACTGTGAATGAGCTCACGGATAATAAATGTCATAAAAAACAGGTGCTCGAACAATTGTTAATTCTTCTGAGCCCCTATGCACCGCATATTGCAGAAGAGCTCTGGCATGCTGTTGGAAACAATTCTTCGATACTGGATGCCACATTTCCCACGCTGGAAGCAAAATACCTGGTGGAGACCTCATTCACCTATCCCATTTCTATCAATGGAAAAATGCGCACTCAACTGGCGCTCGCACTCGATGCTTCGCAGCAGCAGGTAGAGGAGATCGTTGCGCAGAATGAAATTGTACAAAAATGGCTCGAAGGAAAATCGCCGGATAAAATTATTTACGTAAAAGGAAAGATGATCAATGTGGTGATTAAAAAGTAGGGCACATCGACTGCCGCTTATCACCATTATACGTATCGTAATATCCTTCGTGCATCAATCCAAGCGCATCGCCGGGGCGGTAATACATTCCCCCGAATAATTGCTGTTCGCCATCGCCCGATAAATTATACTGCACATTTCCACCGATCACAAATTCGGATGCGGAAGTCTGTCTTGTATAATAAGCCATCGGGTTAACGATCACCTCATCAGTCATTTTTATGCTGGCATTTCCAAAAATCGTATACCGTGGTGGTATTTTGTTATCTTCTCCGCTGGCATCGCCCGTAAAGAAAGATTCACGCGCCTGGTTGAGGTGCATTGCGGAAACGCCGCCATTGATATAGATCCTGTCGGTTGGGAAATAGGCATAATTCAGGCCCGCCTGCACATCGAAATAATTAATATTCGGATTGTCGAGATAAGCGCTGGTGGGTAAGGTATTATCAAAAAACTGGCCATCGAACTGGTCAGGAAATTTTAATTGGGACGAATTGATGCGCTTGTTCACCCATCCGAAATTAAATCCTGCCGACAGCAGGTGTGCAGCGGCTATTTCCTGGTGGTAGGCAACCGATGCATATACTTTTGTGGAGGTAAGCGAACCCGAACCGGCCACGTCACGCAAAATCACTCCGCCTAATCCCATCCAGCCCGTTTCGATCCTGTCGCGGAATAGTTGCGCGTCGCCCCAGATACTCATCGTTTTATAGGGAACGTTCATTACGCTCGACCATTGGTTGCGGTAATTCGCGCCCAGCCTGTAATCTGCACTGGGTATAAATCCTGTATTGGCAGGATTGGTAATCAGCGGCGTGTTGAACCATTGCGAAAAATGCAGGTCCTGGGCCGGAAGGTTTCCGGCCCACAATAAAGCAATCAGCACTGATAATTTTCCCCTTGACATCTTCAATTTATTTAGCTGCTTTCGCTATCTGATTAGTGTTATATCTCCTGTCTTTCTATACTTTCTTCCGTCTGAAAAAATCACATCCAGGGTATAGGTATATACATCCATGGGTTGCAATACCCCGTTGAACCGTCCGTCCCAGGCGCCGTGCCTGTCGTTCGTTTCAAAAACCTTCTGTCCGAGCCGGTTATATATTTTCCATGACATATCATATTACTTATTCCGTATCCCTGCACCGCAATAGATGCGTTCTTGCCCGGCCTTGTGGGCGTGAATGCATTTGGTACATCGATCAGCGGGAGTATTTCCGTTACAAGATCCTGGCAAACCGTATCCGAGCAATTGAATTCATTAATGGCCACAAGGCAGGGATGAAAGGTTCCCGATGAATTATACTGGTGCAGCACGGTGTCGGCCGAATTTTTTATTAATCCTTCTCCGTCACCGAACAGCCAGTTGAACCGCACGCCTCCTGTCGAAAGATTGGTAAAGATATTGGGCCTGTTTTGTACCGGCGTAACGGGTATATATGAAAATCCTGCGATGGGTTTTGCCGCAACTTTGATCGTCATCGAAGTGTCGCTTCTCTGGTTGCAGGTGCTCAGGTCAACCGCTTCCAATTTAATCGTGTATTCTCCGGGCGCCGGGTAATTGTGAACTGGATTTGTTTCGTCACTGGAAGTGCCGTCGCCAAAATCCCAATGGAACGTCTGGCCCGCAAGCGAGGTATTATTAAATACCGCATCATAAGGCGCACATCCTCCCGCAGGCGTTACAAACTGCGCCACCACAAGCGGGTTGACCCTGATAAATGTATCGATGACATAGGGCACATTACAGAAATTCGTATCGACCATGGTAACCGTTACCGGGTAAACGCCCGGACCGGGATAGGCATGTGTCAGCGAACCGGTTCCCGTAATCACGGGATCTGAGCTGTCGCCAAACGTCCAGACAAAGCTCGAGTCCCCAAACGTTACGGCGGGGTTGGTTGTCGTGGACAGGTTCTGAAAGCTATATTCATTGGACGTACAGGGGCCTATTTTCTGAAAAGCAACGTTTACATTGGCTCTCACATCCCCCACTTTAATATATGTATAAGCCGTATCGGCCACATTGCAGGAATTGGAATCGATGGCGATCAGTGCCACTTTATAGGTTCCCACCGAAGTGTAAGTATGTTTTATTTCCCGCTGGGTGGTTGCCAGATCAGGCGTTCCATCGTCAAATTGCCAAATGTAATTTTTGGCCAGCCCGATGGTGTCCCGCAGGGTCACTTCGAATGGCGCACAGCCGATCGAATCGTGAATGCCATCCACGAACGATTCAGGCCCTGAGGCCACACCTGCAAAATTGAAAGAGATTTTTACGGCAGCCAGGTTACAGGCGCTCGAGCCGTTGACAGGGCCCACCACACCCGGGGTAGTAGGAAATCTTGCCCCTCCATAACAGTTGGCACAGATCGCCTGGTAAATGACGCCCTGTTTATCGTAGCGGCTTGTTCCACCGTCTACATGCTCGCCAAATTCACCGCCGTCCTGGCCGAAAAAAGTTCCGTATAAAAGTTTGGAGGCATTTTTCTGAATCACGATAAAATAGAAATCCTGGTTATCGGTAGCTTTCTTAATAGCATCGGGAGTGACCGGCATACCCGCTACACCAGCCTGATCGTAGGGGTCGGTATTGGATTTGGAGATCCATCCGCCCCAGCCGGAGATATACACATTCTCACAACGATCGACGAGAAATGCGACCGGCGACATATTCGGTTTGGTTGAACCGCTTCCAAATACCGTTGAATAAACAAAATCGGAAAGATCAGGTTTTAATTTGGAGACGAACTGGCAGGAATTTGGATTGGAATAGAAATCGGTAACTACCCTTTTCACCGGCCAGTGGCCTCCTCTCGAAACGCCCATTACATAGGGAAAGCCGAGCTTATCGAATTTTATTCCATATATAATGTCCACATCCCCTGTGCCAAGATAAGTGGAGCCGAGCAATGTTTTTCCATCATTGCTGATTATCGACACAAAACCGTCTGCATCTCCACCCTGGTAGGTATTAAATTTCGGGGTGCCGGTGTTTACACCCGGAAAACCCGAAGGTGTGGTGGTGCCTCCTGCAACGTATATATTTCCGGTGACAGGGTTTATGTCTATGGAGAATGCTCCGTCGTCGCCACTGCCGCCAAGGTAGGTACTCCATATCACACCCGTACAATTCGGATTGATTTTCATTATCACGCCATCCTGCGCGGAATTGTTGCTGCCGTTATTCAGCTTGGCTTGAAAGCCATCATATATCGGGAAATCCGTTGAACGTGTTTGGGCCGCAACGTAAATGTTCCCGGCGCCATCGATATTTACCTCGCTCCGGGAATCATCGCCGTAATTGCGGATAAGAGAGGAAGCGCCCTGGCCCTGTGTTTCAAGGTCTTTAATGTTTAGGCCATCTACGCCGGTACCGCCTATCAGCAGGGAGCCGATCAGCTTGCTGCCGTCGAAGTTTAATTTACTTACCACGATGCTTCCACCTTTGTCGGATCCCACAACACTGCCCGGGTAACCATTGGGGCCCGAACCGGAAGTGGTCCTTCCCATCACGATCAGGTTGCCCTGGGCATCACTTATCAGGCTGTGTGGATAATCGTTGCCACTACCCCCCAGATAGGTGGCATATAACCTGGAAGACCCATTGGGGCTGAATTTCATGATGCCGATATCGATGGCGAATTTGCTGTCGCCCCCGCCACCAAAATTGCTTTGATAGGCGCCTGTGGTTACGGGAAAGCCCTGTCCGAAAACAATTCCGCCGGAAAACAGACTGCCATCGGGAGCCGGAGTGGCTGTAAAGCCCCACTGGTCCACTTTGCTACCCGTAAAAGAGGCAAAGATCAGGGAAGGGTCAATGATCAGCGGTGTGGTTTTCGAATATTTCCCCATTTGCAAACGCACGGTATTGCCCGATAACTGGTATTTACAATCGACATCTGTTTTCCCCTTTGTATTATCAACCTGGTAACTGTAAGGTGATAGTTCCCTTACATCGCCCACCGAAGTTTTTACGATCAGCTCACCGTTTTTGATCTGTAATTTATCCACCCCGGTATATTTCATTACAATCTTTGAAGGATCGCCGCCGGGATTTATGATAAGATCATATTTCAACTGGCCATATTCCGAATAATAACGTACATCGATATTCGGATAAATATTTTTGTAGGTTACCGCTCCGTATATTTTCACTTTGGAGGCCCATTTGGAAGGGTCATTTCCTATGATGTAATTATTATAGTAAGGCTGTGTTTTGTCGGGAGATACCTGCGCATTAGTATCGGCTCCGACAAATTCCATCGAATAAGCATGTGAATGGACCGTGTGGCCCGCACCTGCATTGCTGATCGATTTGCTGGTAACCACGCCGGAAAGGTCCTTCTTATAGGAGATCTGCTGGGAAGAGCGGTCGGGTATATTGGAAATGCCCGTGTGGCCCTTTGCCGCGTCTACATCGGATGGATTATGAAGCGCAACAAGAAAGCCGTTTTTCTGTAAATAAAATTCGGCATAGGAGAGCTCGCCCCGGAATCGAACGCTTTGATCCCACTGTCCCTTGTTCTCAATAAATTCAAATGTAGACTGGTCGTTCTGAACATTCTGCGCAGAAAGTTTCAGAGCTGAGGTAATCAGAAGGGCCGCGAGAATTAAGCTTGTCCGCACTACTGTTTCTTTTTTACAATGTAATCAATAAGATCGTTAACGGTTAACTAAAACTGCTGCAATTCGTCTCCCTGAGAAATAGTTTACGATATCCTGCTCCACGGGGTTTTCCCCTGGATAAGATGTAAATATTCCCTGAGGGGCCGGTTGTCTGCGGCATTCAGCCCGGGATCGGTTTCAAGAAGATGGAGGGCAAGATTTCTGGATGTTTCAAGCAACTGCCTGTCCTGAACAAGATCCGCCAGTTTCAGGTTCAATGCTCCGCTCTGCCTGGTGCCTTCAATTTCTCCCGGACCCCTGAGTTCCAGATCTTTCTCAGCAATTTTGAATCCATCATTTGTGTTCACCATTGTTTTCAGCCGCTCCCTTGCTTCCCGTCCTAATTTGCCACCCGTTAAAAGCACACAAAAACTTTTCTCTGCTCCTCTTCCCACCCTTCCCCGCAGTTGGTGAAGCTGGGAAAGTCCGAATTTTTCGGCGCTTTCAATCACCATCACGCTGGCATTCGGCACATCCACACCCACTTCGATAACCGTGGTAGCCACCATGATTTGAGTGTCATTGGCCCTGAATCGTTGCATGTTGGTGTCCCGTTGTTCGGTGGTCTGCCGGCCGTGCACCATACTGATATAATATTTAGGCTCGGGAAACCACGCTTTTATATTTTCGTAGCCCTTGAAAAGGTTCTCATAATCAAGCTTTTCCGATTCTTCTATCAGGGGAAAGATCACGTAGGCCTGCCTGCCTTTGCCCACCTCGGCCCGGATGAAATCCATTACCTGCGGCCTCGCTGTATCATATCTGTGAACGGTGTTGATGGGTTGCCGGTTGGGTGGCAGTTCGTTGATAACGCTGTAATCCAGGTCTCCATACGCGGTCATGGCCAGGGTTCTGGGTATGGGCGTAGCGGTCATGACCAGCACGTGGGGAGGAATGGAGGCCTTGCCCCAGAGTTTTGCGCGCTGGGCAACGCCGAACCGGTGCTGTTCATCGGCCACCGCCAGCCCGAGGTTCCGGAATTCAACGGTATCCTCGATCAGGGCATGGGTGCCCACCAGCAACTGTGCCGCTCCCGATTTCAGTTCCGCCAGTATTGTTTTTCTTTCTTTTCCTTTTATGGAGCCGGTGAGCAGGCGTACTTCGATGGGAACATCCTTTAAAAGCGCCGACAGGCTCTGGTAGTGCTGCCGGGCCAGGATTTCGGTAGGGGCCATAAGGCAGCTCTGGAAGCCGTTATCAGCGGCGATCAGCATGCACAGGAGGGCCACGATCGTTTTTCCGCTGCCTACGTCACCCTGCACGAGCCGGTTCATTTGTTTTCCCGACCCCATATCTTTCCGGATCTCCCGGATCACGCGTTTCTGAGCATTAGTGAGCTCAAACGGAAGATGATGCCTGTAGAATTCATTGAATAATTCTCCTACCTGGCTAAAAACAGCGCCCTGTGAGAAGCGGTGGCGCTCCAGTTTTATCAGTCCGAGCCTTAACTGGGTGATAAATAATTCTTCGAACTAGAGCCGCTTCAATGCCTGTTCATAATGTTTTAGCGATGGCGGAAAATGGATCTGGGAAAAGGCAGTATACCTGTTTATTAAATGCAGTTGGCTGGAAACAGATGCAGGCAGATTTTCCGGGATATCTTTTTCGCCGAGCATTGTGAAGAGGGTATGCGTCAGCTTTGCAATCTGTCGCCCGCCGAGGCCCCGCGCTTTTAGTTTTTCAGTACTCGGATAAACAGGTTCCAGGAAATTCCGTTGTGCAGAGGAATCAGGGGTGATGGGCTCCAGCTCGGGATGAGAGATCTGCGGGAGCCCGTTGAAATAACCCACTCTTCCGAAAACGAGATACTGCTGTCCCGGGATTAATGATTTTTGTATCCAGTTTATCCCCTGGAACCATACCAGCTCCAGGGATCCCGTGGCATCGGTGATGGTCGCTCTGAGCCGTCTGAACCTTTTATCACCGGGTGTTTCGATGGCATGCAGTTTTCCCGCCACCTGTATATAATCGGTTTCGGGAGTGATATCCTTTATGGAGGTGATCACTGTTTTATCGATATGCCGGTAGGGAAAGAGCTGCAACAGGTCATTGAAAGAAAAAATTCCCAGTTCTTTTTTTAATAATTCCGCACGCTGGGGGCCAACGCCTTTTAAATATTCGATGGGACTGGATAATATGTTGGCCTTTTCATTCGCCATTATTTTTTTTGCTGATATATTTCAATCCAGGCATGAGAGGAAGGATTTCTCGGAACAGGAAAAGTATCCACGCGGTTATAATTATCCATTAATGCCTGCCGGACCTTAAAAGGATAAATATTATTTGAATAGGGAACATATTCGAAGATCACGAGATCGTAATAATTATGCTGAATCCGGCTCACGAACATCTCTGTCTGCCTGTCGAACATGCCCACTCCTTTATGAAACCAGAGCGGATAATCGCTGCCTGTTTCCAGTTTATAAGGAATTTCCGCAGCAAGAGTGGTTAGTTCCGACATGTTGAGCACTTTTAATTCCCTGTCGCTTTTTACGAGCCCCGATTTCATTAACCTGTCGATGCCGTCGACTGTGGGGCCCGGCAGTAATATTTTATGTAATGTCGGCAGATGGCTCAGCCGCCACTGGTTTTGCGGTACTGCTGTTGTGTCGAGCTCGATCATGTAGGTATTTTTATTTACCACATCGGCATAGGTGTATCCTTCATAGGTATGAGTGGTGTAATTTTCGGGCTGTGAAGGAATGACAAAGCGTTCGATATATTTCCAGTACGACTGGCTCCACCATAAAAGAATACCTATGGTAAGAACGCCGGTTGTTTTCCAGGTGTTGACATTCACCGGCAATAATTCCATTAATATCGTGAGAATGTAGATTACGGCAAATGAGTGATAAAAAATATTATTATCTACGGGAAGATAGCTTGTCACCTGAAAGATGGTGGCTTCCGCAAGAATGCCGAGTGTTAAAAGCGTAAACAGCATTTTCTGTTTGTTTTGCAGAAAGCTGCCAACATTTTTTATACTGGCGAATAATAAAATAATAATTAAAGCGAGATATAATTTGAGCCATTGCGATCCGATGAGAAATTCCCCGATGATGTCGGATATCGAAATGCGCGAGCTATGCGGTGGCTGGCCGTAATTGAACCAGTAGCCAAACCCATAGTGGCTGACAGGAAGTATGATGAGCGCTGCCGTAACGATCAGGCCGCCGAGAAAAAAAAGTGATGGCAGCCATCTTTTTTCGATAATTCCGTCATAAATCAATAAGGCGAGGCAAACGAGCAGGGCGAGACCGCCGCCGTCCTGTTTGGTAAAAAATGAAAAAAATACGAAGGCTCCCGCAAGTATCGGTTTAAGGTAGGCCCATCGCGAACGGGCATGGGTGAGAAAATGCAGGAGGAGCGCCAGCGCGATGAATTCGTAGAAGATTACCGAATTGTTATACCAGGGCCAGTAATTGGGAAGCAGGTAGGAGAGGCACAGAACGATGAGGCCCACGAAGCGCACGGCTGGCGGCACCTGCAGGCTTTTGGCCATTGAGCGGAAGGCCAGCCCCATAATGATATTGATGAATGTTTGCGCCTTGACCAGCGTGATCATTTTGGCGCCGAAGATTTTGAAAAAAAATGCCGGGATCACCCAGAACATATAGCCCACCGGCATGCCAAAATCCCTGAACGGCACCTGGCCATTGGCCATGCGGTAGGCTCCTTCCCAGGAAAGGTAAATATTAAGCCGGTAAGGAAGGTTCGGAAACAGGGGAATTATCGCTACCGCAATGATCATAAGCACCTCAGCAACAGATAATATTTTTTTCATAATTAATGCAAATCTAGCGGGCAATAATATTGTATCAAAGCGTTTTGTGAAGTATCTTGCGGCAGCCCGCAACCATGAAGCATTATATTACTCTTCTAAGGCCCAGGCACTGGGCAAAGAACCTCTTCCTGTTTGTGCCACTATTCTTTGCAGGAAAATTCTTCGAGCTCGACAAAATAGCTCTGCTTTGCGGAGGATTTGCTGCGTTCAGCCTGCTGGCGAGCAGTATTTACATAATCAACGACTATAACGACATTGAAGACGATCGCAAGCACCCCGAAAAGTGCAAAAGACCCCTTGCGGCCGGAGTGGTCGATAAGAACATTGCCCTGGCCCTGAGCGTGCTGCTGACGATTGCGGGAATAGCCATCTCCTATTTTGTAGACCGGAGCGGTAAGTTTTTGTTTGTGGCGATGATTTATTACGCTCTTAATCTTTCGTATTCATTCGGGTTAAAAAATGTTTCGATTGTAGATATCCTGATCCTCGCTTCAGGTTTTGTGCTGCGTGTGAAAGGCGGGGCCATAATCGCCGGGGTGAATACTACCGAATGGTTCATTCTTATGACATTCCTGCTGGCCCTGTTCATGGCTATCGCAAAAAGAAGAGACGACGTGATGCTGAAAATGTCAACAGGAACGGATATGCGTAAATCGATGAAAGGCTACAGCCTCGAATTTCTCAATACGCTGTTGGGATTGTTCTGTGCGATACTGATCGTATCATATGTGAATTATACCATGATGCCGGCAACCTATAATAAATTCGGCCATCGCGCCTATTATACTTCATTATTTGTAATTGCCGCGCTGATGCGCTATCTGCAGATCACATTTATCCATAATAAAGCAGGATCTCCGACCGATGTACTCTATAAAGACCGGTTTATCCAGATCACCATTCTGCTCTGGGCAATCAGTTTTTTTGTAATATTATATTTGAAAGATCTTACTTTTTTTGACAAATGAAGCAGAAGATAGCAAATTGGGGCAATTATCCGGTAATGGATAGCGAAGTGAAGAGTTTCAGCTTCGATGACCAGCTCGGAGAACTGGTGAACAGCATGGATCATTTTATTCCCCGTGGCAACGGCCGTTGTTATGGCGATGCTTCGCTGGCATATAAAACGATTTCCACTCTGAATTATAACCGTATTCTTTCTTTCGACATATCGAATGGAATATTCGAATGCCAGAGCGGATTGACGCTTGATAAGATCCTCGAAGTAACTGTTCCAAAGGGATGGTTTCTGCCGGTAACGCCGGGCACAAAATTTATTACGGTGGGAGGTGCAGTGGGTAGTGATGTGCATGGCAAGAATCACCATGTGGAGGGATCCTTTTCAAACCATATCATCGATATGGATGTAATGATTGCCGATGGCAGCGTACTGACCTGTTCGGCAACGGAGAACCCCGATCTTTTTGAAGCGACCTGTGGCGGAATGGGGCTCACGGGCATGATTACCCGGGTGAAATTTTCATTGAAAAAAATTGAGACATCCTATATCCGGCAAAAGCAATTAAAGGCGGAAAACCTGGAAGAACTCCTCGGCTATTTCGAAAAATATAAGGATTTTACTTATTCGATGGCCTGGATCGACTGCCTGACCAAAGGAAAACATTTCGGGCGGGGCATACTTATCGTTGGAGATCATGCAAAACCCGAAGAACTGAATGCGCGGCAGCGGAAGTAGCCATTGGTATATGCAGGGAAACCCAAAATTAATTTTCCGTTTAATCTTCCTTCCTGGATTTTAAACACGCTCACGGTTAAGGTTTTTAATTTTCTCTACTATGGCAAGAATTTTAAGAAGGAAATAAACAATATTGTCCCTTATGAGCCATTCTTTTATCCGCTGGATGCCATATTGCATTGGAACCGCGGATATGGAAAGAAGGGATTTGTACAATATCAATTTGTTTTGCCCCTTTCCTCCAGGCAGGGGCTGATCGATATTCTGCATCGCATCAGCGATAAGGGGCTAGGCTCCTTTCTCGCGGTGCTGAAGGTTTTTGGCCGGCAGGAAAGCCTGATATCCTTTCCTGAAGAGGGATACACGCTGGCGCTCGACTTCCCGGTAAGAAAAGGCTTATTTGAATTTCTGGATGAACTGGACCAGATCGTGCTTAAGTACGGAGGCAGATTGTATATGTCGAAAGATGCGCGCATGAAACCCGAAGTGTTGGTAGAGGGATATCCAAACCTTGAAAGATTCAGAAGTATTGTAAGAAAATATAATCCATCCGGTAAATTGTCTTCTGTTCAATCAGAAAGGCTGATGCTGACCGGGAATTAAATAATTATGCCGACTGTATTACTATTAGGAGCTTCTTCGGACATGGCTATAGCCATAGCGGAGAAGTTTGCGTCTGAAGGATATGCTGTGCAACTGGCGGCAAGAAATTCTTCCCGGTTATTTCCGCTGCAATCGGATCTGGCCATTAAATATGGCTCCAAAGTTTCCCTGCATGAATTCAATGCGGTGGCTTTTGATACGCACGCACAATTCTTTGAAGAATTATACGTGAAGCCGGAAGTGACTGTTTGTGTTTTCGGTCATATGAATGATAATGAAAAAGTGATGGACGATTGGTCAATGACTGAAAATACGATCAACGCAAATTATACGGGCGCTGTGTCGATATTGAATATTGTTGCCCGCTATTACGCTTCACAGGAAAAGGGAGCGATCGTGGGTATTAGTTCGGTGGCGGGAGAGAGGGGCAGGCAGACCAATTTTATTTATGGAAGTGCAAAGGCCGGATTTACGGCTTATCTCTCGGGCCTGCGAAATTATCTTTTTCACAAAAACGTACATGTCGTTACCGTTCTGCCCGGCTTTGTTTATACAAAAATGACGGAGAACCTGCAGCTGCCGGCTTTGCTGACAGCAAAGCCTTCGGATGTGGCCGAAGCAGTATATAAAGCTGTTGTGCGCAGGAAAAATATAATATACATCAAATGGTTCTGGAGATATATCATGCTTGTTATCAAATCTATTCCTGAACCCCTGTTCAAAAGAATGAAACTGTGAAGCGGACCATCGCCTTTTTTGATTTTGACGGAACCGTTACCACGAAAGATTCCCTGCTGGAATTTATTAAATACTCGAAGGGTAAAACCAGGTTTTACTTTGGCTTTATTTTATACTCTCCTGTATTAATCGCTTACAAGCTAAAAATTATTTCGAACCAGCGGGCCAAGGAAATCATGCTGCGTTATTTCTATGGAGAAATGCCTGTTGAAAAATTTGATAATTATTGCAACCGGTTTTCCAGGGAGATATTACCCGCTTTGATCCGGTCCAAAGCATTGGCCGAAATAAAGAAATTTAAAGAGAAGGGTGCTGAGGTCGTGATCGTTTCGGCCTCTCCCGAATACTGGCTTAAATACTGGTGTGATGATATGGGACTGAAGTGCATAGCGACGCGTTTGATTGTCGAGGACAACCGGATCACAGGCAAAATAGATGGGATTAATTGTTATGGCGCCGAGAAAGTAACGCGCATCCGCCAGAAATATGATCTGAATATTTTTTCTGCTGTTTATTGTTATGGCGATACGCCTGGCGACAAACCCATGCTCGCGCTGGGTACGATCCGGTTTTATAAACCTTTCAGATAGTCTTTCCGCGATTAATTCCTTTGATGCTTTTAAACAGTAAAGCCGCCTCATTGCTGAAGCGGCTTTGTGGTGTCAATCAAAGCAAACTATTTCTTAATGAATTTTGAAATCATTTTCTGTTTCCCTCCGATCATTGTCTCGATATAATACAGGCCCGGTTGTAATTCCGAAACATTAATATTCTTCCTGAATTCTCCGAAGCCTTTTTCGGCTATCACTGTTTTTACGAGCACTCCCGAAGTATTATAAAATGATAATTTTGTTTTACCTGTTGTGTCGCTGGTTAACAGTACCGTTACATCCGATATTGCAGGGTTGGGATAAACAGACATCTTCTGCTCGAATCTCAGGTTGTTTACTACAGAGATCATTACGGTGTCTTTTCCAAATGCTCCGAAATTGTCTGTTACTGTCAGCTCGAATACATATTCCCCTTCTGTAAGCCCCGAAATACCGGAGGTTATCGCCGTGGCATTTTCAATTATCGCGGATGATGGGCCACTGAGCTGTTTCCATGAATAATAATCCACCGAGCGCCAGTCGTCATCGTGCGATCCGGATCCATCCAGCGTGGCAGTAGTTTCCGGGAAGCCGATGATTTGATCCGGGCCCGCAACGGCAACCGGTGCGAAATTATATGCTTCCGGAGGCGAAGGATTTTCACCCTCGGCAAGCACCGTGACTTTTACATCATCGTAAGCGGTAGCTCCCGCATTGTCCGTAATGGTGAGCCTGAAAATATATTCCCCAACCACAACGCCGGTGACACCCGGTGTTGCCGTAGACGCATTGGTAATGGTAACGCCGATCGGGCCGCTCACTCTTGTCCAGCTATACGTTTGAATCATACCATCGGGATCGGAAGATCCCAGACCATTCAGACGGATGGCCGGATTGGGAAGATTCACCACGAAATCCTGTCCCGCATTGGCGATCGGTCTCGTATTGGGTGCAGCTTTTACCGTGATGATAACAGTATCTCTCGATATCGCTCCATCATTATCTTTCACTTGCAGACGGAACGAGTAGGTTCCTTCTACCAGGTCATTGATCGTGGTTACGGACGAATTGGGGCTGGCAATAGTATATTGATCCGGGCCACTGATGCGGCTCCACAGGTAACTGGCGATCGTGCCATCGGCATCTGAAGACGCGGAGCCGTTTAAGGTCACCGAATTTTCAGGAAGAGTGATCGTAATGTCATCACCTGCTTTTGCAACCGGAATAATATTCGGAGTTGGCGGAGGCGTGACCGCAGCATTTACTTTTATAGTAACGGTGTCGGCGCCTGTCGCCGCTTTATTATCTTTTACGACAAGTTTGAATGAATACGTTCCCTCAACGAGGCCCGATACATCGGTGGATACCGCCGAAGCATTTGCAATATTGCTCGCTGCAGGTCCGCTGATCTGCGTCCACGCATAGTCGGTTACCGATCCATCGGCGTCCGAAGATCCGCTGCCATCTAATGTTGCAGAATTTGCCGGCAGGGTGATAATTTGATCCTGGCCCGCATCGGCAACCGGTGGAATATTTGGCGGTGGCGGGGCGGTTTTTACTGTTACTATAATTGTATCAGCGCTTGTTCCGCCGCGGTTATCGGTAACAAATAACCTGAATGCATATACGCCAGCGACAAGATTGGATACTTCTGTGCTGGGCACATTTGGATTAGCGATTGAAAATTGTGAAGGTCCGCTGATCTTGCTCCACAGGTACGAATCGATCGTTCCGTCTGCATCTGTTGAACCGTTACCGTTTAAGGTTACTTTGTTTGATGGTAAAGTAATCGTAATGTCGTCTCCGGCTTTTGCTACGGGGAGAACATTCGGCGGGGGTGGCGCCGCTTTAACTGTTATCTTCACTGTGTCGGCGCCTGTGCCGCCGGAATTATCGGTTGCAATTAATTTAAAGGAATAAACGCCTTCAGCAAGATTGCTCACTTTTGTTGATGCGCTTGCAGGATTTGCTATTGAATAAGATGAAGGGCCGGCAATTTTGCTCCATGCATAGGTGCTGATCGTTCCATCGGCGTCGGTTGCGGAACCGTTCAATGTGACCTCGCTGGTGGGCAATGTTATCGTGATGTCATCACCTGCTTTTGCTACGGGGAGAACATTCGGCGGGGGTGGTGCCGCTTTAACTGTTATCTTCACTGTGTCGGCGCCTGTGCCGCCGGAATTATCGGTTGCAATTAATTTAAAGGAATAAACGCCTTCAGCAAG
>JBGAJL010000063.1:0-25534 GCA_044224935.1 Flavitalea sp. | reverse complement strand
CATGATCGATTCCAGCCTGTGTCCATTGCTATGTATGGCTTCAGCAATACCGCGTTCGTAATTGTAATACATTACGGTAAGCAGCTTATCGTTCGATGCGCCTTCGGTTGGTTCTGAATTCAACCAGAAGCCTTTACCCGCTTTTGAAACATAATTCGATTCATACATGCCGTTAATAGTGAATGAACACACCCATACTTCATTTACTTCATCTCTTGTGCGCATATCATCAAAGCCATAATGCTTCACCATCGAAAGATAGTCGTAGCGGATATTCCAGTCGGGCTCATGTGCCCTCACGACTGTCCAGTTCGGATCGTCAACATAATATTCTTTCAGGTTTTGTTTGGTAAAGAACCGGTCGGGCTTGTTCTGATTTTCCTGGAAATAGGTAAAGAACTGAGTGGCTTCTATAACGTTTACAATTTCATATTTTACAACTCCGTCACTGGCTTTTTCCAGTTCTTCTTTAACTTTTGGGTAAGCTGTCCGCGGGTCATTCCATCTTGCCAGTTCGTGCAGGTATTTTCCATCATACATCGGATCTTCTATCACTACCACTACTTTTACTGTCTGTGTGGGTGCATTGGGAAGCATTTTTCTACCGGCTGCGGTTGTGAACTTTTTAGCGGATCCTGCAATTTCCGTTATTCCCGCGCTCGTGCGTCCTGTTATCACGAACCTGCATTCATAGGCGGTTTCGCCATCAAGGCCGGAAAGCTGGCCGCTGATCTTTGAATTATTTTCATCAATATCGGCAGTCGCGTTTATCCACTCTGTTTCATTCTGTTTTTTGTATTGAAGATATTTTGATAAAATGGTATTGGCGGACGGGATAGTGATATTGGATTCGACAGTGGCTTCGGAGCCGGTGATCTGTGAAATAACAACTTCTCCAATGGTCAGCTTTTCATCGGGGGTTCCGGAAGATGCGGCCCTGCTTTTGCTGCACGCCGCTATGAGGCTTATTGCAATCATAACGAGGCCCAGAAGTGAAATGATTTTTTTCATGGTAACTATTTTCCTTCAAATATATTCGGCACCTGTTTGATTCCCCGTTTTTGCGGCCATGGATGTGTTATAACGTTTCCGGGAACGTTGCCGAACTTAATTCGCAGTTGTGAAAGAGATATTCTCCTGGATGTTTATGCTTTTTGTTTGCGCATTCTGCGCGTACCAAAAAAATAAAATGCACCGAAAGCCATCATCATAAGAGTGCCGCCGATGGCATAATGAGGAGTAGTAATACAGATCATGGTTCCTACCAATGCATAGCCCGTAATAAAAAACAGGGGAACGAAAGGATAGAGCCGCATATTATACTGATTATTATCTGCATGCTGGTTTTTTGCTACCCTCTTCCGGAAAATAAAAATGGTAGAGCTTGCCATTACCATGCTTACCGCATCGCAGAACATGCCGAAGCTGAGGATGCGCTCAAAACTGCGCGCTGCAATTACACATACGATACAAAGGGCCGTAAAACCGGTAAGCCCTGTAACGAATACATGTCGTTTATTACGCCGTCCGAAAGCGGAGGGAAGGATGCCATCTATGCTCATCGCGCTCAGCATTCGCGGAGTGTTCATCAGCGTCACATTGAGGTAGGCCAATACAGCAATGAAAAACAGCACGGGCGCTATCCGGCCTCCTGCCGGCCCGTATATAATCATAGCGGCCTGAGCTGCAATGCCAGTGCCTTGCTGCAGGCCGCTAAATCCGAGTACTTTATAGTAAGCATAATTAACGGCGAGATATAAACCGATAATGATGATCATTCCGTATGTAATGCTCCGCGGAATGGTTTTTTTCGGCATTTCCACATCGCCGCCGAAGTTGATCGATTGCTGATAACCACCGTAAGAAAAACAGGTTGCTTTCAGCGCAAGTCCGAATGCGATAAAGGCGCCCCATATATTCCCATGCTGTGATATAATATTATTAGCGGGAGAATGTATAGTGGCAGGGAAAAATATTCCAGCTACTAATAATAATACCATTGCAAGTTTCATAATCATCAGCATTTGCAGAAGACGCGTGCTGATGGTGAGGCCCAGAAGATTGGCGCCATAGAAGAGTGAAATTGCAGCCACGGCGATAGCCGGATTAAACCAGGCCGGAATGTCTTTGCTCATCAACAGGGGGCCGATGTATTCGCCGCCAATAAGCGCTACGCCGGCTGCCGATGACGCGTTGGAAAGAATAGTCATCCCGTTTACTGCAAACGCTACGCCCGGATGATAAGCCTCGGAAAATATCCGGTAGAAGCCGCCCGTTACGGGTAGCCGCGCGCCTATTTCTGCGAAAGTAAGCGCGCCACAGAATGCGATAAGACCTCCCACTATCCAGGCAGCAAAGAAGATCTCAGGCGTTTGCGCAGCTACGGCTGCATCTTTCGCGGTACGAAAAATTCCGATACCGATAACAAGGCTGACAACAATAACGGTGAGATTAAACGTGTTGAGGCGCTTCTCGATTGCATTTTTCATACGCGGAAGCTTACCTTGAAGATTCTCTGACCACAAGATTGCTGCGCAACACGGTGGTACGGTAAACAGGAATCTCTTTTTTATCTTTTATTTCATCCATCAGGATACCAATGGCGAGCTTTCCCACTTCATATCCCGGCTGCATCACTGTAGTCAGAGAAGGCGCCACCACCTGGCTGACGAAATCATTATTAAAACCAACTATTTTGATATCTTTTGGAATGGAATATCCTTTTTTAATCAGGTACTTGATGCCGGAAATGGCGGACAGATCATTCACAAAAAAGATTCCATCCGGCTTCTTTGGCCCCTGCATTAATTTCTTTAGTGCTTTCATCGAATCTTCTTCAAAATTCTGCGTATAGCAGATCAGGCTCTTTTCTATGGGCAGGTTATGTTTCTTCAACGCGTCGAGATATCCTTTTTCCCTGTTATAGGATACGGAAAGATTTTTAGGGCCGGCGAGATGGGCAATGCGCCGGCAGCCTTTCTGAATCAGATGCGTTACGGCTTTGAGAGCGCCCAGGTATTCGTCTACAATCACTTTACTGCATTCAAAATCTTCCAGGATACGGTCAAACATCACTATGGGCATGCCGCTGTTGCGCACCGTTTCAAAAATTTTTGAGTCTTTGGTTTCTTTTGAAACCGAGATAAGCAGGCCGTCCACATGACAGGCCATCAGTTTACGGACACATTTTTTTTCCAGCTCGGCATTTTCGTTGCTCTGGCAGATCATCAGGTAATAGTCCTGGTGGATCGCAATGTCTGTCATGGCACTGAGCGCCTCGGAAAAATAATTGGAATATATGGAAGGAACGATTACGCCAAGGGTCTTGGTGTTTTTTTTCACCAGCGCCTGTGCAATATAATTCGGCTGATAATTTAATTCTTCGGCCAGTGCGCTTACCGCCTTCTTTGTCTCAGGGTTCACGTCGGGTAAATCCTTGAGCGCGCGGGACACGGTGGAGACTGAAATATTAAGCTTGCGTGCGATATCCTTTAGGGTAACGGGCGTATTCACTGGCGATAGATCATTAGTTCTTTAAATGGGGGTTTCCAGATCTTAATCAGAAATGGCAAATAGTAAATTAATGGCTCACAAGATAAGGATTTTCTGCCCTGCAAATGGGGAGTCAACGAACGCTTAATGCATTTTTGCCTGCTGCAAACCAGCCTAATAACGTTTCCGGTAACGTTATTTTTCATGTTTTCAGTTGCATTTAAAACTGTAATTATTTTTAATCGCCGCTGTTTGAAAGCGATGGGCATGTAAAGAACATGCCGGCTTTCAACCGGCCCCGAGTTCAGGACCAAAACAAAAACAGAAATCGTGAAACAACCCGACTCTATCCGGAAGAATATTCTTTCCATTCTTTTTGGAAGCCTCGTATGCTACAGCCTGCATGCAAACGCAAAAGAGCAGGTATATGGTATGCCAATGAATAGTAGTGACACATCGCTGCCCCTGTATTTGCAAAACAGAGAGCCGCTTCTGCAAAAGCCTTACCTGGAGCTTCCCTTCGGAGCTATTAAACCGAAAGGCTGGCTGCTCGACAATCTTAAAAAAATGAGCGCCGGCATGACCGGCAGGCTCGATGAGCTTTACCCTGCCGTAATGGGAAAACGCAATGGGTGGCTTGGCGGTGATGGCGATGTATGGGAACGTGGTCCTTACTGGCTGGATGGTGCATTGCCGCTCGCCTGGATACTCGACGATCAGAAACTGAAAAAGAAATTGCTGCCCTGGATTGAATGGTCGCTCACCCACCAGCAGGAAGATGGTTATTTCGGTCCGGTGCCACCCGAAAAAGATCCCGCGCCGGAGCCCGGACTGCAACGTGACAGGGCGCGCGACTGGTGGCCCAAAATGGTTATGCTCAAAGTATTGCAGCAATACTTTATTGCCACAAAAGATAAGCGCGTCATTGAGCTGATGCTTAAATATGCGCGATATCAGCATAAAATGCTTCCGCAAACACCGCTGGGCCATTATTCCTGGTGGGGATCGCAACGCGGGGCGGATAACCTGCTGGTGATTTACTGGCTATATAATGTTACCGGAGAGAAATTTCTTCTCGATCTCGCAGAAATCATTCATCAGCAAACTTACGACTGGACCAATACCTTCGCGAATACCGATAAAGTGACCGTACCCTATAGTTTTCATTGCGTGAATTTCGCGCAGGGAATAAAATCCCCCGTTATTTATTACCAGCAAAATAAAAATACCCGGTATGTAGATGCTACAAAGAAAGCATTCGCAGACATGCGTACTTATATGGGTCAGGTGCAGGGAATGTATGGCGCCGATGAACTGACCCGCGGCGGAGATCCCGTTCTGGGCTCCGAATTATGCTCCACGGTTGAAATGATGTATTCACTGGAAAATATTATTACTATTACCGGCGATCCTGCCATGATGGACCAACTGGAAAGAATTGCATTTAATGCATTACCCACGCAGATCAGTGATGATTTTATGTCGAGGCAATATTATCAACAGGCCAATCAGGTTGTTGTTTCCCGCCACCGCCGGAATTTTGTAACGAATTATGATGGTACCGACCAATGCTTCGGTTTGCTTACCGGCTTTCCCTGCTGCACCAGCAATATGCACCAGGGCTGGCCGAAGTTTACCCAGAATCTCTGGTATGCAACGCGCGATAAAGGCGCCGCTGCCCTGATCTATGCGCCTTCCGAAGCTACTATCTATGTAGCTGATGGAGTGCCGGTTACTATTTCCGAGGAAACAGGTTATCCGTTCGAGGAATCAATCCGGTTTTCTATCAGCACACGAAAGCCTGCCGCTTTTCCTTTTCATCTCCGCATACCCGCGTGGTGCACAAATGCGGTAATTAAAATAAACGGCGCGGTTTACAGCCAGCCCCCGGGTGGACAGGTAACAAAAATCGAACGTACCTGGAATAATAAAGATGTGGTGGAACTGGTTCTTCCCATGGAAGTGAAAACAAGCACCTGGTATGAAAAATCAATTGGTGTGGAAAGAGGTCCGCTGGTATATGCCCTCCGGATAAAAGAAAACTGGACGAATGTAGAAGGTACAGACCGGTATGGCAATTATCGCGAAGTGCATCCCGGTTCGGACTGGAACTATGGTTTGATGGCGCCGGCACTGAAGAATTTGAAAGATAATTTTCGGGTACGGCAGGTGAAAAAAGTAGGCGATACACCCTGGAACATTGATGATGCTCCGATACTAATCACAACCAGGGGCAAGAAAATTCCTGAGTGGAAATTATATAATGAAACCGCGGGGCCGTTGCCATACAGTCCGCAGCCATATCTGCAGAATGAGCCCGAAGAAGAATTAACCCTGATTCCTTACGGATGCACCACTTTACGAATCAGCCAGTTCCCGGTAGTACAGTAATAATTGATATAATAAAAATGACCAGCATCGTGATGCGACAATATACAAATTCCGATTTCGAGCCAACCCAATTCAGTAACCAAAACAATTAATTATGCAATCTTGTACAATTTGTAAGGGACATCCCTTGCATATTCTGATGCCAAAAATGACACGGATATTGCTTATGGCAGTGTTAGTGCTCACTACGGCATTTTCACCCGGCCTGTCAAAAGCGGCCGGACTTCCGCCGCTGACGGGCGTCGTTCTGACGGAAGACGGAAAGCCTGCTGCAGGTGTGAGCGTTGTCGTCAAAGGCAGGGAAAAAGGAACAGTGACCGATAAAGACGGCCGGTTCTCAATACAGGCGCCGCAAGGGGCCACTATTGTTTTTTCTTCCGTGGAATATGAAACAAAAGAAGTGGTGATAGGAAGCGAAGCCTCGCTGACGATTTCATTGAAATCAAAGATCCAGTCGTACGATGAAACTGTAGTGGTTGGCTACGGCAGCCAGCGAAAACGGGATGTAACAGCTTCCACTTCAAGTATTAAAGTAAGCGAACTGACGGATATTCCCTCAACAAACCTGGTAGGTGCCCTCGCAGGAAAGGCTGCAGGTTTACAGGCTGTAGTCCGTACCGGCGCTCCCGGCGCGGCAGGAGGTATCCAGATCCGCGGAACGACTTACATCTCTTCCAATATCGATGACGCACGTGGTCTAAGCAGCCCGTTGTATGTAATTGATGGAGTACCTACAAGCCTTGATGAACTGGCAGGAGTTGATAAAACCAATATCGATTTCCTTGCCTCACTCAATATGGAAGACATCGAGTCGATCGATATTCTTAAAGATGCATCTGCCGCGGCAATATTCGGATCGCGCGGTGCGAACGGTGTTATCGTAATAAAAACAAAAAAAGGAAAATCGGGTAAAATGCGCGTGAACTTTACCAGTTATTTTGGTGGAAATGTGCGGCCCGAACCTTTTAAGGTATATACCGGTGCGGCAGAAAGAAGAAAGAAACTGGAAATACTCAAAAATTCGATCATTTCGCCGGTAGACCAGAGAAACGGTATAGAAATTCTTTCTTATGCGGTGCCGCTTTTGCTGACCGATAGTCTGAATCCTGCATTCAACAATGATTACAATTACCAGGATATGTTTTACCGCAATGGTACCACCCAGTCCTATTTCCTGGATATGTCGGGTGGTCCGGAGCAATCCAATTACAGGTTGAGCTTCGGTTACGATAATGAAAAAGGTATAGTTACCGGCACGGGTTTCAAACGATATACATTAAATGCCAATATTACCAACTCACTGAGCAGGGCAATAAAGAATGATATCAAGCTCAGGATCGCTTATATGGACAGGCAGACGGGCCTCGATTCGAAAGATCCGCGTCGCACGTTTCCCGTAAGCCCGTTAGCTATCAACAGTTCCCTGTTTTACCAGACAGATCAGGAACTGGCTCTGCTCCGGGGGCAATTTACCGACCTGTATAACACTAATCGAAATACAGAGCTTTCGCTCTACGATTATTTCACGGCCGATTTTCTGAAAGATTTCAAATTCACAACGGAAATGTCGGCGCAGATGTGGATAAGCCGCCAGAACTTTTTTCAACCGGCTTCCATCCGGGCCATTAATCAGTCGTTTGCAAGTTTCGACAGGGGATTAAATTATTCGCTGAATCTGCAGCCTTATCTTTCTTATCATAAGCGTCTCAGGGAACATGATTTCACTGCAATGGCCGGATATGCCCTCACTTTCAACCAGGCGGAATCTGAATATGCATCTGCCGAAAACGGACCTAACGATGCGGTGCGCGTGATCCAGGGTTTTCCGCAGGAGAACCTGCGTACGGGTTCAGACATGTCGATCAATTCACTGATCAGCTATTACGCCAGGTTTGGTTACAGTTATAAGAGCCGCTATCTTTTCAATGTTAACTACAGAAGAGAAGCTTCTTCACGCTTCGGTGTAAATACGCGCTGGGGTAATTTCCCTGCTGCATCGGCAGGCTGGATCGTATCGGATGAATCGTTTTTTCAACCATTGCATCACGTTGTCAACTTCCTGAAAATAAGAGGAAGCTATGGTATCAATGGAAATCAACATACTAATGATTACCTGAAATACAATGCCTATAACACGATCAGCGGAGTGGGCGGACTGCCGTCTAACCGGATGATCGTACAGTCTTACGGAGGTGTATCGGCGATTATACCGGATTATAATCAGCCTGCAAACAATCGTCTTGCATGGGAAGAAACAAAGCAATGGAATATCGGTACCGATATCTCGTTACTGAATGATCGCATTACTGTTACGGCCGAGGGATATCATAAATACACGAAGGGTATCGTGTTCGATGCACAGTTCCCGGATTATACCGGTTATTCTACCTCGAAGGGAAATTTTGTAGATGTTGTGAATATGGGATGGGAAGCGTCTGTGGAAGCGTTTATTTTTCCGAGACAGAATAAATTTACCTGGTCGCAGCAATTATATCTGGGCGCCAATCAGAATTATATTGCTTCACTGCCTAATGGAGGGAGAGATTACATAAATGCCGGACAGGGTTATGCATATGTACAGGGTCAGCCCACCAATCTTTATTACATGGCTGAATATACCGGCATTGTAAAAGATCTGAGCACCCTGCCCCGCAATCCGTTAAATGGTATACCTTTGAGATTACAGGGTGATTTCGGGTTGGGCATTCGCTGGCCCTCATGGTATTATTATCCCGGCCTTCCCTTATTTACCGATGTTGATGGCGACTATGTGATCTACGATAATGATAACGATAAAAAATTCATCGCTGGCAAATCTCCCAATCCCAAAATAGTCGGCGGGTTTAATACTTTCCTCAAGTTCGGGAATCTCAGTCTGCGCATTATGTCCAACTTTAGCTTTGGAAGCTGGATATACAACAATACGCTGCAGCAGGAAATAAACCGTTTCAATTCAACGGCCGTATGGTATTCCGGAGCATTGTATGAGCTAAGCGATAAATATAAATTCTATACTCCTGAAAAAGGGTCTGAAGCGAATCTTCCGATGCTTGAAGTGGAATATTCCGATGGCGGAGGGGTGCGATCTTTCCGGAGGTCGAGCATGTTTCTCGAGCGGGGTGATTTCTGGAAGATATCCGATGCCATTCTTACCTATAGTTTTAGTAACAAAGTGTTGAAAAAACTGGGTGCCGTACAGGCACAGGTCACTGCTTCTGTTTCGAATGTCTGGCAGTGGCAGGCAAGTAATGTTCCCGATGCCACACTTATCAACGCAAGGGGAGAAGATTATGGCGATGGATACCCCATGAGCAGAAGATATGTATTGGGCATCCGGTTAGGATTTTAAAAATTTAATCATTATTACAATGCGAAAAATATTTTATCTGTTATTAACGCCGGCAGCGTTCTGGTTTGCGGGATGTACCAAACTTCTCGATCAGAAACCCTTTGCGAAGGCGAATGGTGATAATTTCTGGAACACGGCAAACGATGCGGAAAAAGGGCTCATGGGTGGTTATTCTTTGTTAAGAGATGTTGCCGCCAATGGCACTTTCTTCGAATACGGTGACCTTACCGCTGATATCTTTACGCGTCCCTGGAATGCCGGCAGCGATTTTTTCTATGCGCCCGGTAATTTCAATACCACTTCCACCGATCAGCGCGAATGGGCCACTCTTGGTGCGGAATCTTACCAGGACTGGACTCCATTTTTCAAAGTCGTAAACTTCAGCAATGTGGCCATTGCGCGTATTGAAGAAATGCCGGTGACAGCTTTCGGTAGCGATGAAGAATTAAAAAATAAGCTGCTGGGAGAAGCCTATTTCCTGAGAGCGACGGCGTATTTTTTTATGGTGCGTATCTGGGGCGATGTTCCGCTCAACCTTACACCCGTTGAAAGCGTGGAGCAGGCCGTGACCAGCGATGGTGTTGGCGTTCCATTGCCACGCATGCCGGAAAGCGATGTGTTGAAACAGGCGCTGGCCGATGCTGCCCGATCCTCTTCACTGCTGAAATATTTAACACCTTCTGATCCTTATTGGGGCATTCGCGCCGGAAAAGGCGCTGCCCAGGCATTGCAGGCGCATATTGCACTTTGGCAGGCCAGCAGGGGAGCGACCGGTGATCGTGAAGCTCTTTTGAAAATTACTACCGATGCAGTAGACAGCATCATGACATATGGTAATTACAGCCCGGTAGCGTATGGTTCGGATGCGGATGTTAAATCGATGTTTACGGGCCGTTCTTCAGAAGCTATTTTTGAGTTGAACATTTCTCCAACAAATAATGAATCCTTCCGTATTGATGATGGTTTGGGCCTGGAAGGGAAAACAGCAATCTTTCCAACACGGGAACTGGACAATAATTATAACCGTGTTTACTGGGTCAGCTACAGTAAGAAGAATTCGATTTACGACGACGGTATAAATACAGAGGACCGCAGAGCGGATCTTTTCTTCCGCGCATGGGGCTCTACACGTACGGAACCTGCACACGATAACCCGGGATTATGGACGGATGTTACCTGCCTGAAGAAATTCGAAAACATGTCGGCTGATGCGCAGGCTGTTAGTGGCGAAACACGCGCTTTTTTTGCGAACACGAATATTCCGGTGTTCCGCTATAGCGAAATTGTACTGCTGGGTGCGGAAGCGTATGCTAAAAGGGGCAACGCGGCAAAAGCGAAAGAACTGATGTCGATTACCAGAAGCAGGGCGGGTTTAGGACCTGTGGATGCTCCCGATGATGAAATAGTGAATGAAGTGCTGAAGGAGAGAAGAAAGGAACTGATAGGTGAGGGGCAGATATTTTACGATTGTGTTCGCAATAATAAATTCGATGATATTTCTGCGATGACACAGGAAAGAATTGCGAGAAAGGGATATTTCTGGCCCGTTCGCTATAGCAACATTCGTAAAAACACTGCGCTTGTACAAACTTCCTATTGGATCGGAAAAGTATCCGACAATTAATTTTCAGCAATTAAATTATTGATGTCATGAACCGCATATTCATTTTTGTTGCAATCATTCTGTTTGCAACATCCTGTAAAAGAGACTATCTGATCGACGGTGGCGTTCATAATGCGCATGTGGATCAGACCACATTCGATTATATAAAGGGTAATCCTGAATTAGACCTTTTCGCTTACCTGATTGAAAAAGCCGGCTATAAAGATATGGTCAACGCGCCCAACACTACGGTATTCGTTGCCGATAACATGGCGATCCGAAAATACCTGAACCGTGTATTTGCGGACCAGGTAGCGCAGACAGGAGATAACACTCCGTTTACCATTGATGATATCCCCGTGGAAAAGCTCCGCGATTCACTTACCATATATTTTGTACCGAAAGCTATCGAGCGCAAGGATCTGAATGCAGCCGGCACTTTTTATACCACAATGAAAGGCGATTCTACCAAGGTGACGCTTGAAAAAAGATATAACGATCCGGTTGGTGCCAATGAATTCGGTTATATCTATAGCCAGTACATGACCACTACACCGGAATTTATATTTATCCGGAGAAAGCGTGGGCTGGATTGGGATGATCCACAGGAAACAAATATCGACCCCGAAGAAAAAGATAAATACGAAGTGATAAAAACCTCAGGCATCCTTACGACTACCGGCGTGGTGCATGTAATTGGCGGTGCGCGGGACAGCTTCTATGATAAAAGTGAGGCGCACACCTTGTTCTTCCGCCTGGGATCCGATCTGTACGTTCCCTGATAACCGGTTAATTCAATGAACAGGACAAATAATTTCAAATAAAAAATTTCAAATGAAAGCAACAACATATATCCTGATCGCCTTATGCCTTTTGGGCATAAATCAGAGCTGCCGGAAGCCTTCGGAGATAGGCTTTATCAGCGACAGGATAGCAACAAAAGAGGATACTATTTATGTTTCGAGTGGCGTTGTTCACGAATCACAGATACCTGAGATCGATGGCAGCAGCAGGCCCACAACCTTTAAAATACTTCGCGCACGCTATGGTGAATCGGGAGAGCATGTTTCTGAACAATTACTTAAGCCCATGAAGGTTAGCACCTGGAAAGAAGCATTCGACCGTACCGTTCAGACTACCAAGGCAGAGGTGCTATCGATTATCAATGACACGCTCCTTGCGCCCGTGATCATCAATCCTAACAATGGTCAGTTGCTTTTCCAGACTTCGACGCAGTACCTTACGGAAAGCACACTTTACTATCTTGATGTGGAAGTATCCAATCCGAAGGGAACAAGGGTTGTGAATAATTACGCCATTATAAAACTGACGCCTACCATTCCTTTTGAAGTAACCACGAATGTTAACAGAACGCGTGTGTTTTATATTGCGGAAGACGGAACCAAAATTCAATTCTTCAACGCCAATGATAATGATTACCTGTCGCTCGATGCCCGTATAAAGAATAATACGGACCCTTATTTTAAGGTAGAGAAAATAGCAGATGAGCCCGAAACAGGTATTAAAATGTACTTTGGTTATGCGGATACCTATGGAAATTATGTGGACCCGCAGAATGTGAAAGGCTGGCCCAATGCCGATCCCAATGCAACCATCAACGGAACCTACCAGAACTGGTACTGGAACGCCACGGATACTGCTTACGACAGCAAATATGTCATTCTTGATTTTCCTATGACCCCATGGCCTTATTACAGCAAGTTCTGGCCCTATCCTTCATTTAATCATACGTTGTCGTATATGGAAACGGATATTCCTATCCCGCTTTCATCAGGTGTGCAGATCGATACCGCCGCATTGCTTCACGCACCCAATAACATTGCTGCCGCGCAGAGCATCGACGACTTCAGGAGGTTGTACCAGGCTGGAAAAGGTTCTATCAGCCTGTATTCTACCACGGCGTTCCGGTTCAACCAGGGAGGCACCTGGAGAACTACCTGCATTTTCCCGGGCGTTAAATTGAAATAGCGCCGCGTTTGTGAATTATAATTAAAACGTGCACCGGGTAATGCAGTTGATGCGGTCATAAATAAAATCAGCGATGCGTAAAAAACTGGTATTTTTTTATTGTCTTCTTTCTGCCATTATTGGTGTGCTTCCGGCATATGCTCAAAATTCCGGGCACCGGATTGCACTGATAACAGATCATATTGATAAAAAAGAGCTGGCGGCAGTAAAACTGCTGCTGGATGGCAATAGCCGGTTGACTTATGAAGAAATAAATTTCGACATGATCCAAAGGGAAGGGATCCCGAAAAGATTCTCGCAACTATGGTATCATCGTACAGATACCACTGCATTTGATAAACGGGAGATAGCTGCCGGCGCCCCCATCAGCAGTTTCGTTCGTAACGGGGGACATGTTTTTCTTTCCATGGAAGCAGTCGGGTTATTAAATTCATGGAAAATAGAGCATGTTCCTTTTCAATTAAGAACAGATACATTGCGGGATGAGGGCTTCGGCCGTCCCGCGGGATTTCACTCATTTAAATCGCATCCGTTGTTTGCAGGTCTCAACGGGGGCGTTTACAGTACCAAACAAACGGCTGATCATGAGGTGCGCAAGCACGGATTTTTTGATGCTTCCGTACCACAGGAAGGCAGGGTAGTTGGGATAGACTGGACATATATCACCTACAGCGAACAGAATAAGTTGCTGCTTGAATATACGTTGGGAAAAGGCGCTATACTGGCTGCCGGCGCCTATCTCTACTTTGCGGTGGATAATAACAACCGTGAACAGCTGCGGCGCTTTACAGAAAATGTTTTTGCTTATTTGTCCGGACAACCGTCCAATATTAAAAAGCATTACTGGAATTACGAACCACGTGTGGTCAGGGAAACGGACTTTGGCTTGAACAGGCTGGAACCTGTTCCCGCTACAAAATGGATGCTGCCGTCATCTGCTCTCCGGCTGTCAAAAAAAACTGCTTCGCGCGATTTCTATGACCTCGTGGGCCGGCGTATGCTCTGGATGGGTACGATGAATGCCGGAGCAGAAGAAATCTGGGTTCACCCCTACATGGCGTTGAGAGACTTTCAGGTGGGAATAAAATTCGTAGGCTCCGATTCTGTTCAGTGGCTCAATAATTTTCCCGCATCAATTGATATAACGCCTGAATATATCGTAAGAACATATCGTGTCCGCAACACGGAACTGAAAGAAATATATACCGTGTCGTATGATAAACCCATGGGTATTGCTCATTTTGAAATAGCGGGCAATGATCTCCGTGAGCTGGTTGTTCAGAGCGCTTCTACTATGCGTTATATGTGGCCCTATTCACCCGATGCGACCGGAAGCATTTATTATAATTTCGATGCGGCCGTTAACGGGCATGTTATCAGCGCGCAGCAGGGCGATTTAAATACCATCGTTTCCTACAGCAGTAAACCGGTCTATCAGTCTATACAGTCAGCGAAAGCAAACAGCCAGGTTAAAATGCTGGCCGCATTTTCAGCCAGTGATCAATTCGTACTTAACGTAACTATAACGGGCGGTAGTGAAGGGCTGCAATCATTGATGACCATGCTTACCACCAGCCTGCAGGAATCAAATGACCTGTTTGCACGAACGAATGGATATTACAAACGATTATTGAATGACCATTTAAATTTCGAAACACCCGATTTAATTTTTAACATCGGCTATAAGTGGGCCCTTGCGAGAACGGATCAGTTTGTACAAACCACACCGGGTATCGGCACCGGGCTGATGGCCGGTTATGGTACAACGGCCGGCGGCTGGAACGGTAATCAGGCTATCAGCGGCAGACCGGGCTATGCCTGGTATTTTGGCCGCGACGGTGAGTTGACGGCTATGGCCATGAATGCATACGGTGATTTTCCTACGGTGAGGGAAGCGATGGAAACATTTATCCGTTTCCAGGATGTAAATGGTAAAGTGTATCACGAACTTACGTCGAGCGGCGCCGTACATTACGATGCTGCAGATGCCACGCCGCTTCTTGTGGTGCTGGCCGCCGAATACCTGAAATACACAGGTGATCTTGATTATATCCGTTTACGCTGGCCCGATCTCAAAAAAGCGATGGATTTCTGTTATAGTACGGACACCGATCACGACGGATTAATCGAAAACACCAATGTCGGACATGGCTGGATTGAAGGAGGCGTATTGTTTGGAGCGCATTCGGAATTTTATCTTACCGGGATCTGGGCCGCGGCGCTGAATGCAGCAGCGTATATGGCGGATAATCTTGGACTGAATGAGGAAGCAGGAGGATATGCCCGCGATGCAATAAAAATTAAAAAAATTATCGATACCGACTTCTGGAACCCAGCTGAAAATTTTTTCTACAATGGAAAAACCATCAACGGCCTGTTCTTACCTCATGTTACGGTGCTTGCCTCTGTTCCTGTTTATCTGAATGCTGTGATTGATAAGGCGAAGGCCGAAAAAGTGAGCCAGCGATTTAGCAATAATGAATTTTCTACACCCTGGGGCATTCGTATGGTGGAAGATAGTTGTTCTTATTACGATGCCGGCAATTACCAGGATGGCACCGTGCGATCACTGGACGGAGGCTGGGCCGCGTTATCCGAATATTCTACCGGGCATTACAGGTCCGCATACGAACATGTGATGAACAGCCTCGTGCAGTTTCAGCAATGGTCGCTGGGAAGTATTCAGGAAGCGACGGGCGGCGATGTGTATAAACCCAGCGGTGTATGTATGCACCAGGCCTGGAGCGAAAGCATGGTTGTTCAGCCGGCCATTGAAGGGATGCTTGGACTGAAGCCGGATGCCATGCGAAACCATTTACAGTTGTCGCCTTATTTTCCCTGGAACTGGAATTTCTGCAAGGTGCAGAATATCCGCATGAAAACAACCACTGTCGCGCTTGATATGCATAAGAAAGAAGGCGAGACCCATTACCGGCTTACTGCTTCGAAAGTTGTGTCTTTAAATTTTAATCCGGTGTTTCCCCTGAATACGCAGGTAAAGAGTGTAACGGTCAATGGAAAAAATATACGGGTGAGGCCCATTATTAAACCGCAGGGCATCCTGGTTCCCCTTTCGTTTGATGCATTGAGCGGCGATAATGAGATTCGTATTCTTACTTCGGGCGGCATTGGTGCCCTGCCGGTGCCGATGCCAGTGATGCCAGGCGATACGGCATCGAATCTCCAGATTATCTCAGAAAAAATTGCCGGGAAAAAATACATTGCAGAAATGTCGGGCAGGCCGAATCGAAAATATGAATTCACCTTATTCTGCAAAGAAAAAATAAAAGCGGTAAAGGGTGCCGATATAATAGGAAAAGATGCGGACACGGTTACGATCCGGTTTCGAACCGGCGCGGAAAGGAAAGGATCGAAATACGGATCGGCAACGATTACGGTTTTGTTCAGGTAACACCAAAACAATTCAACGAAATTATCATTGTTATGAATAAAAGAATTTGCATTTTAACGGGCTTATTATCGGTCGGTCAGATAATGTCGGCGCAGCAGGAGGTGCTGACGCCGGTTAGTTTTTCCAATGTAACGATCACTGATCAGTTCTGGAAACCTAAAATGAACACGGTTGCCACTACCACGCTCGATGCCTGTATTTCTTATACGCAAAATAAAACCGGCCGTATCAGAAACTTCGAAAGGGCCGCAAACCGCTCGGGCCGGCATGAAGGATTTTATTATGATGATTCTGATGTGTATAAAGCGCTTGAAGCGATTGCCTATTCATTGAAAAACAGGAGGAATGCTCACCTTGAAGGAATTGCTGATGAATGGATAGAAAAAATAATTGCTGCCCAGTTGCCCGATGGTTATCTGAATACATACTATCAGCTAACGGGGATCAATAACCGATGGACTGATATGGAAAAACATGAAGATTACTGTGCGGGCCATCTTATTGAAGCGGCCATTGCCTATTATGATGCCACGGGAAAGGAAAAGCTTCTCAACACCGCTATCCGTTTTGCTAATCATATCGATTCTGCTTTTCGGCAGCAGAACCGTCCATGGGTGTCCGGTCACCAGGAAATAGAACTGGCACTGATGAAATTATATCATCACACCAAAAACGAGCGATACCTGAAACTGGCCGACTGGTTCCTTGACCAGCGGGGAAAAGGCAGGGGCAGGGGAGCGATATGGGATAAAATGAAGATGCCGGAATATTGCCAGGATGTTACGCCCGTAAAGGATGAGCGTAAAATCGTGGGACATGCGGTTCGTGCGATGTATTTGTATACCGGCGCCGCAGATGTTGCGTCGCAAACAAAAAACAGCGACTATGTGACCGCGATGAAATCGGTATGGAACGATGTGGTGGAGCATCACCTGTATATTACCGGAGGCATTGGGGCACAGGGCTCCACGGAAGGCTTCGGTGAACCGTATGATCTTCCGAACGAAGCGGCTTATTGCGAAACCTGCGCTTCTGTTGGAATGGTATTCTGGAACCAGCGCATGAATTCACTGCTGAGAGAAACAAAATATATAGACGTGCTTGAAAGAAGCCTTTATAATGGCGCGCTGGATGGCGTGTCGCTTAGTGGAGATCGTTTTTTTTATGGTAATCCGCTGGCATCTTCAGGTGAAGAAGGCAGAAGCGAATGGTTTGGCACGGCCTGCTGTCCTTCCAACATTGCCCGTCTTATTTCTTCCGTGGGAAATTATATTTATGCTACTTCTGATAACACCATATGGGTTAATTTATTTGCGGGAAATGAATCCGTTATTTCTCTGCAAAAAAATAAAGTGAAACTTAAAATGGAAACGGCTTACCCATGGAAGGGAGATGTTTCGCTGAGTGTTTCTCCAGATAAAAAACAGGCTTTCGGTATCCGGGTGCGCATACCCGGGTGGCTTAATGAGCCCACGCCCGGTAGTCTTTATGCTTATTCGGACAAAACAGCAAATATGCCTGCAATTCTGATTAATAATGCCGAGACAAAATACCAGGTGGAAAAGGGTTACGCAATACTCGACAGGGTTTGGAAAAAAGGAGACAGGATTACAGTGAGGTTCCCGATGGAAGTGAGAAAAATTGTGAGCAATCCGAAAGTGAAGCAAAATACCGGCCGCATTGCCTTGCAATATGGCCCCCTCGTGTATTGTGTGGAAGGAACAGAGGCAGGAGAGGGAGTTGCGGTACCCGCAGGCACTGAATTCAGGGTTTCATTTGACAGCACTCTTCTCGGAGGCGTCAATGTGTTGCAATTTGAAGCGCCCGTCGTTTTAATAGATAATGACGGTCTTTCTGTGCACACGGAAAAAAAGCAGGTAAAAGCTATTCCTTACTACAGTTGGAACAACCGGGGAAATACAAAAATGCAGGTATGGCTACCGGAAAAATTTCAAAACCTGATAAAACAGGATTAGTGGAAACAAAATAGTATAGTGCATCAGCGTGGGCCGCCAGCCCACTCTTAATCAGTATGGCTGAGTGCTAATGCTGCTTTTTCCAGCAGGGCATATTCGGCGATCTTTTCAAAATAAGCGGCGTGGATCTTTTCCTGTGAAAACCGGGTTACAGCGAGTTTTCTTGCCTCTGCACCCATTGCGAGACGCTCAGCAGGCGAAAGATGATAAAATTCTTCCATAGCGAGGGCAAGACTTTCGCCATCCTTTTCCGGACACAAAAATCCGTTGATACCGTGCCTCACCACATCGCGGCATCCTGCGGTATCTGCCGCGATCAGTGGTTTGCTCATGCTGGCGCCTTCGAGCAGGCTGAGTGGTAGCCCTTCGCGATAAGAAGGTAATACGATACAGTCGGCTTTCTCTATCAGGGGCTTTACGTCATCCGTGCTGCCCAGATACGTGATCAGCCCGCTGCTTACCCAGCCAAAGAATTTTTTATGGGGTATCGAGGAAGGATTTTTGTAGTCATAGAAGCCGGCCAGTTGACATTCGACATGATAGCCTTTTTGCTTTAATATCCGGGCAGCGGTAACATATTCTGCGATGCCTTTTTCCATAATGATCCGTGCGATCAGTAAAAACACCATCGTGGGCCGGATGGGTTGGGGCTGGTCGGAATGAAACCAGGCAGTGTCTACGCCTTCACTGGGCAGGAGAAAAGTTTTGCCTGCTTCCACGATGTTGTTACTGATAAAATAATCTTTATCGTCGGTGTTGAGAAACCAGACCTCTGTCGCTTTCTTCAGGGCGAAGCGGTACATTTTCGTTACCAGTTTCCGTACCCGGGCGTCATTCAGAAACGTGTATCCCAGGCCTGTGACAACGCCGATGGAAGGGGCATTGATTTTTGCTGCCGCCAGCGTTCCGTAAATATTGGCCTTGATCGTATAATGAAATATGAGCCAGGGTTTAATGGAACGATAATGCCGCTGCAGTTCCCTGTACAGCTTCCAGTCGTGGAGCAGGGAGAAACTGGTGGCACGCATATGCTTCAGCGGAATGAAGATCAGGCCCTGCTCGTCAATGAGGAACTCGGTATACCTGTCTTCCGGCGCCATCACATACACCGTAAAGCCTTTCCTGATCAGCTGCCGGATCAGGCTGATCCTGAATTTATAGATTCCCCATGAAGTGTTGCAGGTAAAAACTATTTTCTTCGGGTGGTCCATCTTACGAAAGTAATAGCTAAACGGATAAATCTAAAATTCTCTCCGCCCCGAGGTTGTATATTTGCAAAATCAAATAAATACCGCCATCAATCGATATGGAAGTAACAGTTCAGACGGCAGCCCAGCTAAGGATTACGGAAGAAGAATTTGAATTGATCAAACAGAAAATGGGCCGGACCCCCAATTTTAATGAGCTCTGTGCTTTCAGTGGCATGTGGAGCGAACATTGCAGCTATAAAAATTCCATCAAATGGCTCAAAACCCTGCCGCGCGACGGAAAGCGTATGCTGGTAAAAGCAGGGGATGAAAACGCCGGATTAATGGACATCGGAGACGGGTATGGAGTAGTGTTCAAGATCGAATCACATAATCACCCCTCTGCAATTGAGCCGTTCCAGGGCGCTGCAACCGGGGTGGGCGGTATTCACAGGGATATTTTTACGATGGGCGCCCGGCCGATCGCTTCCCTGAACTCATTACGCTTTGGAAGCCTTGGGGAAGCAAAAACGCGGCACCTGCTTGCAGGAGTTGTGCATGGCATAGGGCATTATGGGAATTGCTTTGGCGTACCTACCGTCGGCGGAGAAATATATTTCGAAGATTGTTATCATACCAACCCGCTTGTCAATGCGATGAGCGTTGGGGTTTTAAAGGAAGGACAAACCGTTTCTGCCACCGCAAAAGGTGTCGGTAACCCTGTGTTCTTCGTAGGAAGCGCCACCGGTAAAGATGGCATCGGGGGGGCCTCATTCGCTTCGGCCGATATCACAGAGGAAAGTACAGAGGAATTACCTGCTGTACAGGTGGGTGACCCCTTTCAGGAAAAAAAATTATTGGAAGCCTGCCTCGAAGTGCTGCAGACCGGGGCGGTAGTGGGCATGCAGGATATGGGCGCAGCCGGAATTATTTGTTCGACAGCGGAGATGAGTGCGAAAGGTGAAGTGGGCATGCGCATCGACCTCGACAAGGTACCGACGCGTCAGAAAAATATGAAGACCTGGGAACTGTTGCTCAGTGAAAGCCAGGAACGCATGCTGATGGTGGTGGAAAAAGGAAAGGAAGACCTGGTAAAAAAAGTTTTTGATAAATGGGATCTGCCCTGTTCTGAAATTGGTGAGGTAACCGGAGATGGCCTCTTGAAATTTTATATGCATGGTGAACTGGAAGCCGAAATTCCGGCTCATGATCTCGTATTGGGCGGCGGCGCGCCTCAATATGAAAGGGCGTTCCGCGAACCTGCTTATCTGCAGAAAAATAAATCGTTCAATCCTGAGTCCGTTAAAATACCGGACAACCTGAAAGAGGTGGCTAAGCAATTGGTGAACATACCGAATATTGCCTCCAAACGCTGGATATATACCCAGTACGACAGCATGGTGGGAACCGGAAATACTTCTACCAATGATCCAAGTGATGCGGCGATCGTAATCGCCAAGCCCACCAATAAAGGCCTTGCGCTGACAACAGATTGTAACAGCCGCTATGTATTCGCGGACCCTTATAAGGGAGCTATGATCGCTGTTAGCGAAGCGGCAAGAAATATCGTCTGCAGCGGAGGCCAGCCTCTGGGTATCACAAACTGCCTCAACTTCGGGAATCCCTACGATCCCGAAGTGTATTACCAGTTTGTGCAGGCCATCAAGGGCATGGGCGAAGCGTGTCGCAAATTCGACACACCCGTTACCGGGGGTAATGTCAGCTTTTATAATCAAAATCCCGATGGCGCCGTATATCCTACGCCTACTATCGGCATGGTTGGGTTGCTGGAAGACTATAGTGATAAAATGTCCATGAGTTTTCAGAAGAAAGGCGATAAGATATTCCTAATCGGAAAAAGCAGCGGCGATATTAATTCGTCTGAATATTTACAAAAAATACAGGGCGTTGAATTCAGCCCGGTACCAGAATTTGATATTGAAACGGAATTTACACTGCAGCAGGCAATTGCGGGGTTAATTAAAAATAAACTGATTCTTTCTGCGCACGATGTAAGCGAAGGCGGGTTGTTTATTGCACTTGTCGAATCTTCCTTCCATAAGGATCTCGGATTTGATGTGGTTGCGTCGGATTTTTCGATCAGAAAAGACGGATATTGGTTTGGCGAAGCACAGAGCCGGGTGGTGGTAACCGTGGATGAAAAAAATGAAGCGGCCTTCAAAACGTTCCTGGGCGCACATCCTCATGAAGAGTTAGGGGTGGTTACAGATGGTTCCGTTGAAGTAGACGGGCAGGATTGGGGAACAATAGCGTCATGGAAACACAGTTATAATACAGCCATTGAAAAGTTGCTAGGAGTAAATGCAAACAATTAATGATGCCATAGTGGTCACGGGCGCCGCTGGTTTTATCGGCAGCTGCCTTGTCGGCTACCTCAACGAAAAAGGATATCATAATTTAATTATTGTCGACGATTTCAGCCGGGCCGACAAAACGGTTAACCTGGAAAATAAAATTTTCTCCCATAAAGTGGAGCGGGATCAGTTTTTTTCCTGGCTGAAGGACAATGATGATAAAGACATCCGGTTTGTTTTTCATTTGGGCGCCCGCACGGATACTACGGAATTTGATTATGCCGTGCATCAGAAATTGAATTACGCCTATTCGGTCGATGTTTGGAATTATTGCGTGGAAAAGAAAATTTCTCTTGTCTATGCTTCTTCCGCAGCTACTTATGGTGCCGGTGAATTGGGGTACAATGATGATCACGACACCATCCCTGACCTGAAACCGTTGAACCCGTACGGCGTTTCCAAAAATGAATTTGATAAATGGGTGTTGCAGCGGCAAAACCATCCTCCGTTCTGGGCCGGGTTGAAATTTTTTAATGTATATGGTCCTTTTGAATACCATAAAGGCCGTATGGCCAGCGTGATCTGGCATTCATACAATCAGATCAGGGCCACGGGCGAAGTGAAATTGTTCCGTTCCCACCGCCCCGATTTTAAAGATGGCGAGCAGCTGCGCGATTTTATTTACGTAAAAGATATTATGAAGGTCTGCCACTGGCTCATGCAGGTACAGCCGCCATCGGCCATCTACAACCTGGGAACCGGGCGGGCACGCAGTTTTTATGATCTGGCAAGCGCTACCTTTACGGCGCTTCACCTTCGGCCCAACATCCGTTTTATAGATATGCCGGAAGATATCCGGGAGAAATATCAGTACTTTACTGAGGCGAATATGAATAAATTGAGAAATGCCGGATATCACGATGAATTTTATTCATTGGAAAAAGGCGTAACGGATTATGTTCAGAACTATTTAACCGGTCATTGACCGCCAGATAAATAATTTATGAAAAATAAGATTGCCATAATTGGCGGGGGCAACCTTGGTACCGCCATTGCAGAGGGCCTCATCGTCAGTGGTTTTTCCAGGCCCGCTGATATTATTATTACCAAAAGAAATATTTCTACCCTCAGGTCGCTGGAGGAAAAAGGGGTGCATGTTTCGAGCAACAACAATGAAGCGGTAAAAAGATCGGGCGTCGTTATCCTGGCCGTAAAGCCGTTCCAGGTGAAGGAAGTACTGCTGGGAATCGAAGAGGATCTTTCAGAAAAGCATTTACTGATTTCTGTAATCACCGGCGTAATGATTGCCGACATGGAAGAGATTATTCATAAAAAATTACCTTTTTTCAGAGCAATGCCCAATACCGCGATTGCGATCCGGCAAAGCATGACCTGCCTAAGCCAGAAAAATGCAGACGAGGAACAAATTAAGTTGATTAATGATTTGTTTTCAACGCTTGGCAAAGTGGTAACTATTGAAGAAAAGCTTATGGATGCAGCCACCGTGCTGGGCGCCTGCGGCACCGCCTATGCCATGCGGTACATCCGGGCCAATATCCAGGGCGGCATTGAAATCGGGTTCGATGCGCGGACGGCCAGCCTTATTGCCGCACAAACGGTGAAGGGCGCTGCGCAACTGCTGCTGGAAAAGGGCTCTCATCCCGAACACGAAATTGATAAGGTCACTACTCCGAAAGGATGTACCATTGCAGGGCTCAATGAGATGGAGCACCGGGGCTTCAGTTCTTCTTTAATTAAGGGTGTGGTGGCCAGCTATGAAAAGATTTTAAAACCCTAATTAAACATCCTGTTCCGGGATCCTTATATTTTAATCTTCGAAAAAATCAATGTAGCTTTGTTCGACCTTCAGGATCGCATTTGACCCATTCGGGCATAATTCCGCAGGTCGTTCAAAACCTACGCTCACATGGCTAAATACATATTTGTTACGGGTGGAGTTACCTCGTCCCTCGGAAAAGGAATTATTGCAGCTTCGCTCGCAAAATTATTGCAGGCCCGCGGCCTGAAAGTTACCATTCAGAAATTCGATCCCTATATTAACGTCGACCCCGGCACATTGAATCCTTATGAACATGGCGAGTGTTTCGTAACGGAAGATGGTGCGGAAACCGATCTCGACCTCGGCCATTATGAGCGTTATCTGAATATTTTTACCACGCAGGCTAATAATGTTACCACCGGGCGTATATACCAGACCGTTATAAATAAAGAACGCGATGGCGCGTATCTCGGAAAAACCGTTCAGGTTGTTCCGCATATTACCGATGAGATCAAGAGAAGAATGCTGCTGCTCGGACAGAACAAGGAATATGATATTATTATAACCGAGCTGGGCGGTACGGTCGGCGATATCGAAAGCCTTCCGTTTATCGAGGCCTTGCGCCAGTTGCAGTGGGAACTGCCGGAGGAAGATACGGTTGTGGTCCATCTTACATTAATTCCTTATCTGAAAGCTGCCAAGGAATTAAAAACAAAGCCCACGCAGCACAGTGTGAAGATGCTGAGCCAGGAAGGCGTTCATCCGGACATTATCGTTTGCAGAACAGAAGAGTCGTTGTCGACGGATATCAGAAGAAAGATTGCGCTTTTCTGTAATGTAAAACCTGAGGCGGTGATTGAAGCGGCCGATGCGCCATCTATTTATGAGGTTCCACTGGCGATGATGCATGAAAAGCTTGACCTGATCTGTTTGAAAAAACTGAACATCACGCATTATCACGAACCGGAGCTCAGTAAATGGAAAGAATTTATCGATAAATTAAAATATCCCAAAAGCCGCGTAACGATCGGCCTCATTGGAAAATATATTGAGCTTCAGGATGCTTACAAATCTATTTTGGAATCATTTGTGCATGCCGGGGCAATGAATGAATGCAAGGTGCAGGTGGTAAATGTGCACAGCGAATTTATTACCGATGAAAATGTTGCGGAAAAAATCGGCCATCTCGACGGATTGTTAGTGGCCCCCGGCTTCGGGCACCGCGGTGTGGAAGGAAAAATTCTCGCGGTGAAGTATGCACGCGAGCATAATCTGCCTTTTTTTGGAATCTGCCTCGGTATGCAGATGGCCGTCATAGAGTTTGCAAAAAACGTTATGGGCCTGCACGACGCGCATTCTACCGAGATGAATCCCAACACGCCTGATCCCGTCATTGACCTGATGGAAGATCAGAAAAAAGTTACTGCCAAAGGCGGCACCATGCGCCTGGGATCTTACCCCTGCCAGTTAAAAAGCGGTTCCCTGGCCCAGAAAATATACGGCGTCAGCCTTATCCACGAGCGTCACCGTCACCGCTGGGAATTTAATAATAAATACCTTGAACGCTTTGAAGCGGCCGGCCTCGTGGCAAGCGGCAAAAACCCTGAAAGCAACCTCGTGGAGATTATCGAATTACCGGGACACCCCTTCTTTGTAGGAGTACAGTACCATCCCGAGCTGAAAAGCACCGTTGAAAACCCTCAACCCATATTTGTCAGCTTCATCAGAGCGGCCAAAGAATACGCAGAGCAAAAAAATGCTGTGAAAAATCCCGCATTGCAGGGAGAGATGATATAAAGGAGGCGTGAACCCCTATCTTTGCACCTCTTAAAAAAGTCTCTAATGGGTAGTATGGATCGCAATACGGTCATTGGTTTTATTCTTCTGGCCATATTACTGTTTTTTTATCTGTTCCTTTCCACTAAAAGCAGCCAGGAACTGGAAAGACAAAAACAGCATGAACAGGATTCAATCGCATTAATTAAAAGGGTTCAGGATTCCATAAGGATCGCGAAGGACACAACGACTCATGTGGTTGAC
>JBGAJL010000062.1:0-25888 GCA_044224935.1 Flavitalea sp. | reverse complement strand
TGGCAGAAACTTATCTGTGGTCTACCGGCAGCCAGGCAGATCATGAAACCGTCAGCGGGGAAGGGCTGGTATGGTTGCGCCTCACTAATGGCGCATGCAGCGCCGCCGACTCGGTGCTGATTCAGTTTTATCCGATCCCACCGGATTTATTGCCAAAGGATACCGCAGGTTGTGTCGGTGTTCCGCTGAGCCTTCAGGCCGGCATGGCAAACGGCTATCTGTGGTCCACAGGGGAAACAGGTGCAATTCTACGGGTTCAGCAACCCGGGCTCTATTCTGTTGACCTCAAATATGGAAATGACTGCCTGGTCAGGTATTCGACAACCGTTGTTTTAAATAACTGTAACTGCGTTTGTGATGTTCCGAATGCGTTCACGCCAAATGGCGATGGGAAAAATGATCTTTTTTTACCGGCCCGTAAACATGGATGCAATTTCCTGAGATTTACGGTATTTAACCGGTGGGGCCAAAAAGTGTACGAGACCACAGATCTCAGCCAGGGATGGAACGGCCAGTTAAACGGACGGCCATTGGATACGGGCACTTACATCTGGCAAATCATAGCCGACGACCACGGCCAGCTCCGCCTGTTTAAGGGCTCCGTAGTGCTGATCCGCTAGCAGCACATTCAGGCGTTTCCACAACTTGGTATTCGATTACCTTTCTGCCAAATAATACCTAATGCATTGATTTAGTAAAGGAAAAGAACATTTATAGTTTAATAAAGAAATGTTTTAAAAGAAAAATATATTTACTTTATCTTTGGTTTATATCTTTAATTATGCCGAAACCTGCTGTTTATAATTTCTTCCCAGGTGGTTATTCTGTTCTTGCTGCGATCTTACTTTTTCTGGGCAATCCTTTCACGGCTGGGGCACAGGCAACTTCTTTATTCCAAAAGGGAATTGCGATTATTCCTTATCCAAAAGAAGTGAAACTGACCGGCAGGGATTTTATCCTGGACAATAACGTAACGATAGTGACAGATAAAAATGCCACTCCCGATGATCAGTTTGCAGTTGCCGGGCTTTTGAAATATCTAGACGAGGTTTTGGGAATAAAACCGAAAAGCGGGCGGCAGGCTTCCGGAAAAACCATTTATTTAACTACAAAGGGCGCAGATAAAAAACTGGGCCCGGAAGGATATTCATTAACGGCAGATGAAACCCGCCTGAGCGTAAGAGCCGGAGGAGAAGCAGGGCTTTTTTATGCGGTGCAAACGATCATCCAGTTGATTCAAAAACAGGGATCGCTGGGGTTGATAAACGGGATAGAGATGCGGGACTGGCCGGACACAAAAATAAGAGCTGCTCACTATGATACGAAGCACCACCAGGACAACCGTGAATTTGTAGAAGAATTTATACGTGATCTTTCCCGGTATAAAATCAATATGCTCATTTGGGAATGGGAAGATAAATTTGAATATCCAAGCCATCCTGAAATAGGTGCGCCCGGAGCATTTACGATGAAGGAAATGCAGGAGCTTACTCTCTATGCAAAAAAATATCATATACAGATTGTTCCGTTGGTGCAGGGCCTGGGCCATGTGAGTTTTATTCTTAAATGGCCGCAATTTGCGCACCTGCGCGAGCTGCCGGCTTCCAATTTTGAATTTTGTCCCTTAAAAGAAGGAACCTATAAATTACTGTTTGACCTCTGGCAGGATGCTATCAGGGCAACTCCCGGCTCCGGGTATGTTCATATCGGTTCAGATGAAACATATGAATTGGGTAAATGTGCCGCCTGTAAAAAGAAAGAAGAGGAAATTGGCAGAAGTGGCCTGTATCATCTTTTCCTGGGTAAAGCAGCCCGGTATGTACAACATGCAGGCCGTGAAGCAATGGCCTGGGAAGCGCCAATGGGTTGGGCCAAGGGAAGGCTACAGGTATACGATAAGGATATGAAGCAGCAGCAGCCCGTGGTTCCTCAAAAAAAACTTATTCTTACGGAATCGTACGACTATGAAACCCCCGATTTAAAATATGCCAGGCAGGCAAAATCGTTAGGCTATCCGGTATACGCGTATGATCCCAATCCCGGAATTGAACAATTGTTTCTGCCTTATTTTTTTAGTAAGGATGGGAAAGGTGATACACTAAAAGGCTGCCTGGAAAACTCTTACGATTTTCTCCGCTCGACCATGGGAAAAAATGTATTTGATGGTGTTATCAGGACTTCCTGGGACGATTCAGGGCTCCCTATGGAAGCCTGGATGCTAAGCTTTGCAACTACTGCGGCTTTTTCCTGGAATGCTGCTGCACCTGCTTTGCCGGAATTTACGTCCACCTTTTTTAAGAACCGGTATGGAAATAATGCCGGCAACATTGAAACACTTTATAAGCTGCTGAATGAAGGTGCATATTTTTACATGGAAAGTTTTGAAAGAAGGGTATGGGCCTGGGGAGAAATAGGCATGACGCATTTGCCGGATTTACCCCGGGGAGATGCACTGGAGTATGATCCGTTCTGGAACACTCAATATGCCGGCAGGGTTAAAGCTGCTAATGCGTTTCTTGGGAAAATGGACACTGCCATTGCCATCTGCCGGCAAAACCTCCATGAAGAAATAAATAATAAATATGATATAGCCGTATTCCTGACGCTTGCAAACTTGATAAGGCATACCGCCCTGACCTATCTAGATCTTTCCCGGCTGGAAAACTCGATTAAGCAGGCGCATGAAAATCGTTTTACCGATCTCGAGGTCTCTTATAAAAGCCTCCTGGAAGCCGAACAGATTGTAAAAAATCAATTAACGAGGCGAGACAGCGTATTCAATGATCTCGTGGCGGTATGGGATAAAAAAAGATTGCCAAAAGGCATGTCGACCCAAAACAAAAAATATTTTTTTGAACAGGACCGCACCCGTCATTTCGCCAACCGCGTTGCAGATATGTCTTATCTAATTGTAGATGAACAGCAATTGGATTTAGAAGATTATTTAGTAAAGCTTCAACAATACATAGACTATTTCGGTCATCGGTTTCTGCCGGCTGAAGTCGGTAATTCACGCCATCATCAATAAAAAACATTTATGTCTTCAAGAAGAAATTTTGTAAAGAACCTGTCTGTTACTGCTGCAGGACTAAGTATGATTAATCCGTTGAATAGTTTTGGAAGATCCGGTGAAGCAAAGGTAAAGATTGGATTTATTGGTACCGGTCTCAGGGGCCAGGCGCATCTAAGCACTGTTCTTAAAAGGGATGATGTGGAGATAGTGGGCATCTGTGACATTGATTCCCGGATGCTGCAAATGAGTAAAGACATTATTGGTAAAGCAGGTGCGAAAATGCCTTTTATATATACCGGTGATGACTATGCGTACAGGAAACTATTAGCGGTAAAAGGAATTGATGCCGTTATTATTTCTACTCCATGGGAATGGCACAGGCCCATGATAATCGATGCGCTTTCGGCGGGCATCAGGTATATCGGCACTGAAGTTATTTTAGGAATAACACTGGAAGATCACTGGGAAGTGGTAAGAAGCGCCGAAAAAAATAACGCCCAGGTAATGATGCTTGAAAATGCCTGTTACCGGAGGGATACCCTCGCTATTATGAATATGATACGGAAAGGGTTATTTGGGGAAATCATTCATTTGCAGGGCGGTTACCAGCATGATCTTCGCGGTGTAAAATTCAATGATGGCATTACTCCCTATAACAGCGGGGCAGAGTTTGGAGAAAAAGGATTTTCCGAGGCAAAATGGAGAACCAATCATTCCGTACACCGTAACGGGGATTTGTATCCTACGCATGGTGTGGGGCCTATCGCCATGATGGTGGATATCAACCGCGGAAACCGTTTTGAGTCGCTTTGCTCCTTTGCTACCAAATCCAGGGGCCTTCATAATTATATTGTAAAAAAGGGCGGTGCGGATCATCCCAATGCAAAGGCCCTGTTTAAATTAGGAGATGTGGTAACCACCCAGATCAAATGCGCCAACGGAGAAACTATTTTCTTACAACATGATACCAATCTTCCACGGCCGTACTCTCGGTTTCCGGGTACAGGGAACCAATGGCATCTGGATGAATCTTAACAATGGTATTTTCATTGAGAGGACAATCGAAATACGACCATGAACATTGGGATGATGCTAAGCAGTGGCTCGACCAATACGATCATCCGTTATGGAAAAAATGGAGTCAGCAGGCTTATCTTACCGGGCATGACGGGATAGATTTTTTTGTGATGCATGCATTTATAGAATCCGTAAAAAGAAAAAAGCCCACTCCGATGGATGTGTATGACGCAGCTGCCTGGAGCGCCATCACGCCCTTAAGCGAAACAAGCGTGGATCTCGGCAATCAGACCGTGGATTTTCCTGATTTTACCAGTGGCAAATGGATGAGCCGGAAGAACGATTTTGCGTTAACGGATCAGTACTGACCCGTCAACGAATGTGGCGGGAGAGCCCCGTGCGTTAACGATAAGGCCGGATAATAGTTATGAAATAAAAATAAATTTATCTTACTTTTACTATTTTATTTAGGATAAACTTTATTAAGAAAAGATATTAGCAGGGTGTATGGGTAACATATCTTTTCATTTATTATTCATTTAATTCCTTATACAAAACAAACGTATGAAAAGCGGGGAAGGTAAATCTACGGTAAGCCGGAGAATTAAGATTTTGGAATCGCTTAAAACGCATGGACAGGTTAATGTAAATGAATTGAGCGAATTGCTGGGGGTAACCGGCGTTACTATCCGGAATGATCTTGCCCAGCTTGAGAAGAAGAGAGTGCTGATAAGGGCGAGGGGCGGCGCCATTAAAATGGAACAAAATTTTGCAGAAGACGATTATCCCCTGTCGGACAAACAAAAAAAGCACCTTGCGGAGAAAAAGGAAATTGGAATAAAAGCGGCCGAACTAATAAATGAAAATAATACGATCATTATCGACTCAGGTTCCACCACCTACGAACTGGCAAAAAATCTAAAAAAATTCAGCGCGCTGACCGTTATTACCAATGCGCTGAATGTAGCTACCGCGTTGGCCGAGTGCAATACTATCAATGTGATCGTGCCGGGCGGCATGTTGAAAAAGAATTCCTTATCCCTTGTCGGCATCCTGGCGGAGAGAGGGTTTAAGGACTATTTCTGCGACAAGCTTTTCCTTGGTGTGGATGGCTTCGACCTGGACTTCGGTATCTCCACCCCCGATCCAGAAGAAGCTCATTTAAATCAGATAATGATTGAAATTTCCAAAGAAGTTATTGTAGTGGCGGATTCCAGCAAATTTCAACGGAGAGGATTTGCATTCATCGCCCCAATCAGCAAAATCAATACCGTTGTAACGGATAAAGGGATTCTCCCGGAAAGCAAAAGCAGGCTGGAAAAGGCCGGTGTAAAAGTTATCATTGCGTAAGTTGGTTGCGTTTCCACTTGCCTGTTACACCCTGCCAATTCTATTTTTCGCATCTTTCCATTTCGCGCCTTTTCCATTTATTATAGTATACGAACGCACTCCGTTTGAACACTACTGACCCCGGTATACGGATATGGAACCCGGTTTCTGATTTTTATTGGCCGAAGCTCCTTCAGAACATAATTTATTTCATTTTTTATGAAAAAGAAAGGAAACGAAAGTTTTCCTCTTCCCAGGCTTGGGCCTGACCGATCTGCACTGTTAAATGAAATTTCAATTATTCGCGAAGAAATTATCGGGAGGCGCCGTCCCGGTCTTTCTGCTGGCAGATTGCAATGGGACCGGGAGAACCGGTGATTTTAAAAACTTACCCAGGTTATTTACAAAAAGGAAAAATTTATTTATTTACATAAATAAATAAAATAAATTTTTGGTCTTTCAAAACCTTTTATTATTTTCGATTATTACTAAATCAAAACTAATTGTGATGAAAAGAAAGTTAAAAGTAAAACAAATTCTTTTTGTTTACTTACTACTTACGTCCATAACTACGCTACACGCTCAGGTAAATACCATTTCCGGCATCGTTACTTCTTCTGAAGAAGGAACTCCCCTGGCAGGTGTTAGCGTGATGGTTCAGGGTACATCGGCTGCTGCTGTTACCGATGATAACGGCAGGTACACCCTGGTGACCAGGGATAGCAAAGCCAACATTGTTTTTTCATTCACAGGGTTTGCATCTCAAACTATAAATGTCGGTAACAGGTCGGTAATTAATGTATCACTGGCAACAGATACAAAAAGTCTTTCGGAGGTGGTGGTTACCGCTTTAGGTATAGAGAAGAATAAGAAGGCACTTACCTATTCCACACAGGTGGTGGCTGGTAAAGAATTAACAGAAGCAAGAGAGACCAACGTAGCCAACTCTTTAAAAGGTAAAGTGGCGGGTTTACACGTTAATGGTTCCAGCGGGGGGCCGGGCGGATCGAGTTATGTAATGATCAGGGGTAATAGTTCACTTACCGGAAACGGACAGCCGCTTTATGTGGTTGACGGGGTGCCTATAGATAACCAGACGCTGGATCCGGCGCAGGTTTGGGGCGGAAAGGATTATGGAGACGGTATAAACAATATTAATCCGGATGATATCGAAAACGTAACCGTCCTGAAAGGACCGGCCGGGGCATCTGTATATGGTGCGCGGGGAGCTAACGGTGTAATTCTTATTACCACAAAGAAAGGCCGTAAGGGAAAAGGTATCGGTGTGGACGTTAATTCTAATACCACCTTTGAAAAACCCAACGTAATACCTGTTCAGCAGAATATATGGGGCGGTGGCTACGATGACAATTATAATTCGTTTGGCACTACCACTATTGACGGGAAGGAATACCCTACCTGGCCCAGCTGGCTGGTGGATAGCTGGGGAGGTAAAATGGATGGGCGATTAATTGTAATTGACCGGTGGCCAGAAGCAGGACCGGTACCCTATACGGCACAGCCTTCAGATAATATAAAAGACTTCTTTCAAACAGGTGTAACGGCCACCAACACGGCTGCTTTTTCCGGTGGTAATGATGCAGCTACTTACAGGCTTTCTATTTCAGATATGCATAACAGGGGTATTATACCGCTGACTAAACTACAACGGCAGACCATCGATTTGCGGGTTACTGCCAATCTTACTTCCCGTCTGTCGATAGATGCGAAGGTTAATTACATCAATCAGAAAGGCACTAACCGCCCGCAGAATAATTCTTATTCAAATAACCCGATGACGGCGTTAAACCTGCTGCCGCGTTTCGTAAGCCTGGAAATGCTGAGCCACTATAAAAAAGACGATGGCACAATGGCGCGGATTAACGGAAACAAAAATCCGTATTGGATAATCAATGAATTGACCGGTAACGATTCGAGAGACAGGATCATCGGGTATGTTTCGGCTAAATATAAGTTTACCAACTGGTTGAGCTTGCAGGCCAGGTCCGGCACCGACTTTTATACCGATCAGCGTTATGAGCAGAAAGGACAGAATACGGATGGAGATAACGGAAGTGTAAATAACAATCAATTTTTTGTCAGGGAAACAAACAGCGATTTACTGCTTACCGCAAACGGCAAATTGTCCGAAAAATTTACCGGAATTTTTTCTGCCGGTGCAAACCATTTAAAAAGACATCAGGAAGTAACGGGTAATTACGGAACCAACTTAAATGTACCTGGCCTTTATTATATTGGTAATACGCAAAATGTAACTCCGCGTCAATATGGTTTTGGAAAAGAAATGAACTCGGCTTATTTTTCGGGACAGATAGCTTACAATAATTATTTATTCCTCGATGTTACAGGAAGAAATGACTGGTCTTCTACTCTCGGATTAAACAATCAGTCTTTCTTTTATCCTTCAGTCGGTCTCAGCTTTGTTTTTACGGATGCATGGGATTTGAACAGCAATTTTCTTAAATATGGTAAGCTGAGAGCATCCTATGCGCAGGCGGGCAATGATGCAACGCCTTTTCAGACACAGGCCGGGTATGATGTATACAGCAGCACCACTTTTAATGGTCAGCCCTTTGCCTATATCCGTTCCGACATTCCGTTGACCGATCTTAAAAATGAATTGACCAGTTCTTTCGAGTTTGGTACCGAACTGCGTTTTCTGGATAACAGGCTGGGTGTTGATTTTACTTATTACAATTCATCTACCACCAACCAGATACTGCCTGTAGAAATCTCTTCCACTACCGGATACAATACCAGGCTGATCAACGCAGGTGAAATACGCAATAAAGGAATCGAGCTATTGCTGACGGGCACGCCTGTTAAGAGCAAGCGTTTCGCATGGGACCTCCTGTTAAATCTTTCTAATAATACCTCGAAAGTAGTTTCTCTCGCACCGGGTATCTCAACGATCACTTTAATGGATCCCGGATATGGGGCAAGCATCGAAGCAAGAGTGGGTGAGCCTTTTGGAAATATTGTCGGCTACCGCAAGAAAAGAAATGAAAACGGCGACGTGCTGCTTACCAGCGATGGAAAATTTCAGCGGGCCGATGAACGCGAAGTGCTGGGTACAATTCAACCTGATTTTCTTGCGGGGTTGACCAATACATTCACTTATAAGGATTTCTCCTTTAGCTTTTTAATAGATGTACGTAAAGGAGGACAAATACTTTCTTACAGCAAACTGAACCAGATGGCAAAAGGAACAGGTAAGTTTACTGAAAAGAGGGACAACCTGATCGCCGACGGAGTTATTGAAACTTCTGCAGGGCACTATGAAAAAAATACGCAGGTAATTCCGGCACAGGATTATTATGCGAGTGCGGGCCCCTGGTCCGATATAGGCGAAACGCAGGTAATTGACGCAGATTATGCCGCATTAAGGGAAGCGACTATTGGTTACAACTTTACGTCGTTGTCCCGGAAAACTAATTTCTTTAAAACATTACGGCTTTCCGTTGTAGCGAGAAACCTGTTCTATTTCTACAGAGATCCCCAATTTAAGGAAATGGGTATAAGCCCCGAAACTTCTTTTAGTGCAAGCACCGCGGCGCAAGGTTATGAATCGGTAAATATGCCTACCACAAGAAGTATCGGTGTCAACCTTTCCCTGTCTTTCTAATCACAAAGTTTTAAAAAAATGATCATGAAAATAGATACAAAAAAAGCTACCGGTGTATTGCTCGGATCACTTTTGCTATTCACTACATCTTGTACCAAAAAATTTGCCGAGATCAATACAGACCCCACGTTGGTAACGGAAGATATTATCAAGCCTTCCATGCTGTTTACGGCGGTGCTGAAAAATTCGATATTCGACTCTTATAATTCCGGCACTATCGCTGAATATTCCGGGTATTATTCAAACCAGGGCTCCGGCGTTATTTTTCAAAATGCTAACTGGACCAGCCCTTTTAATAACTACTACAGGAGTTATATCATCAATACCGCGGAAGTAGTAAGGTTGACTGCAGATGATCCCAGGTTGGTAAATGAGCATGCCATGGGTAGAATATGGAAGGCGCTGCTTTTTTCGCAGCTAACGGATTTGTATGGTGACGTTCCTTATTTTGAAGCCGTCCAAAATGTAAAGGATGTAATTAATCAGCCAAAATATGATACGCAGAAGGATATCTATACCGATTTGCTGAAGGAACTTAAAGAAGCAGCGGCACAACTGGATCCGGACCCTTCATTAGCTTCTTTTGGCCAGGCGGATATTTTGATGGGCGGCGACGTGGATCACTGGAAGAGATTTGCAAATTCGCTGCGTCTGCGGCTTGCGATGCGGATAAGTTATGCAGACCCCGTGCTTTCCAAGCAACATGTTATGGAGGTGATTAGCCAGCCATTGATTGATGATAATGCATTCAATGTATTCTTAACTACGATCGACGGATCGAATCTGAATAATAGAAACCCGCTGTTTGATGATCCATTAAACAGTTACCCGCTCTGGACATCATTTACCGTAGCCGAAAATCTTAAGAAATTAAGCGATCCGAGACTGACAATATTTTCTCTTCCTGCTTCGGATGGTACGTCGGGCTATAGAGGCAGGCCTATTGCATTGGGAAACGACCAGGTAACGTACCAGGAAGAAAATACAGCTATGTTACAAAACTCCTTCCGGGCTGCCGAATATCCTATTATGGTAATGAACGCTGCGGAGGTATCCTTTTTAAGGGCGGAAGCGGCCTTAGAGGGTCTTTCAACTGAGGATGCACAGCAACTATATGCCAGCGGTATTACGCAATCATTAACGCAATACGAAGTTCCTGGTGGTGCAAGGGATACTTACCTTGCTTCTGCTGCTGCAGTTTTAGCTGGAACAAGTGAAGAAAAGCTGGAACAGATTATTGTGCAGAAATTTCTTGCCATGTTCTATGAAAGCAATGAAGCTTATGCCGAATTCAGGAGAACGGGCTATCCCAGAATATGGACAGGAAGTTCCCTGGGAAGCACCAATGGCGAAATACCACGCAGGCTTACCTACCCGCTGGATGAATATGCCAAGAATGAAGTAAATATAAAAGAGGCGGCAGGCAGGCTTTCAAAAGGTGATAATTATATGAGCCGTATCTGGTGGGATGCAAAAGCCGGACTGCCTTTTCATCATGCAAAGCAGGGTGTTTTTCCTCCGGAATAACAGATAATCGTAAAGCAGAACCATGACCGGCCATATTTCAATAGTGATTAACCGTTGTGATATGGCCGGTATTGATTTTACAAATAGAAATACTTTGAATTCCTGTAAATTAAAATAGTCCGGATGAAATTCAGGCTGCTGCTGTTTGGTTTAATAATGAGTGCAGGCGAACAATCTTTTACCAGTTGTAACAGGGCTGCAGCCAGCCGCGCAACAGATGTTCCTCCGCTTGCCAGTTCCTATCCAAATGATGTGGGAATAGAAAATGATCCTGATGTACTGTACGTTGAAAAGTTTGATGATGGGATGAAAAATATTCTGAACCGTTATCAGGACATTAAAAACAGCGAGGGAATGTCTTTGGACACGGACGTACCGGACGGCAGCCATTCGCCGTATGCGATTAAAATGACGAATACGGGTGGTAAAAACGATGGAGGTCATTTGTTTAAACGATTTACACCGGGTTTCGATAGTACCATATATCTACGGTATTATGTAAAATATCCTTCGATTTCCAAAAATTATATTCATCATGAATCGGTATGGTTTGGCGGGTACAATCCTTCGGTGGATTATCCCGATCCGAGAGCCGGAAGCTGTGGTTTGGGCGAGAAAAGAATTTCTATTGCATATGAACCGGTAACCGTACCGGCAATGGATACTTATCTTTATTGGGGCGATATGAAAAGCTGGAATGGCGGAAGCAGTTGCTATGGAAATGATATGGTTAATGGCAGTCCTTCCGCACAAAATATAGCATGGGATAAATGGATGTGTATTGAAGTGATGGTTAAGATGAATAATCCCGTTACTGCCTATAACGGTGAGTTGCGGATCTGGCAGGACGGAGCAGAAGTGGGATATTGGGGACCGGGTTTTCCAAATGGGCACTGGGCCACGGATTCATGGCAGAATAGTCCGGGTGATCCCCCTTTTGAAGGATTCAGGTGGAGAACGGATGCGGGATTAAATATTAATTATCTCTGGATTGAGTTTTATGATGATAAAAGCCCGGCAGGTGAAGATCACTATATCAAGTATGCTAATCTTGTAATGGCAAAAAAATATATCGGACCAATAAAAAAATAAACAGGGTTATCCTGATCACCTTAATAAATAAGATATGAAAATAATCTCCGTCTTATTCGTTGTAACTGCAATGCTTTTGTTTAGCTGCAATACTAAACCGTTTCATGAAGTTAAAGTGGATAATCCGGCTTTTGCACCGGACACCGCTTTCGTGTCCTTTGAAGATCTGGCTTCTCCCAAATTCGCGGCCCTAAAGCAAAAGTATCAGCTCGATACCATTTTTCATGGAGAGAAAGATGAGCTTAAACGAATATTGTTATTGAGGAACTGGATAAGATCGACGATTCCTATAAATGATCCGGGCCCTCATCCGGGTGACGGCTCGGCGGAAAGTATTATCGACGAGGGAATAAAAGGCAACGGGTTTCATTGCGGTCATTATATGGTGGTGCAGAATGCAGTGATGAACGCGTATGGGTATGTTGCAAGATGCCTTGGTGCGGGTCCGGGTATCTCATCTCCCGGCCCGGATGGACATCATGGTATTGATGAGATCTGGCTTAACAGTTATCATAAATGGTTTGTATCGGATGCAAAATATAATTCTCATTTTGAAAAAAACGGCATCCCTTTATCCGCTTTGGAGATACGGGACGAATTTTTAAAAAATAAAGCTGCTGATATTATCCTGGTAAAGGGCCCCGGCAGAACACCGGTGGCCTTTGATGAGCAGTATAAGAAAAGCAAAGAAGATTTTGCAAGAACATATGCGAACGTGGAGTGGAACCGTCATAATGACCTGTATACAAACTGGCCGAAGGACAGCAGTTACCTCATTATGTACGAGGACGAATATTTTAAGAATCATCCCTGGATCTGGGATGGGAAGCCGCACTGGGCCTATAACACGCCGCACATGATACTGATAGCAGACAGAAAGGCAATAGAATGGACTCCCAATACCATTGCATCGAAAGCAAAAATTGAAGGTGATAAAGCGGAAATAGTTTTGAGCTCGGTAACTCCCAATCTTCGTACTTACCAGTTAAAAGAATCACCGGACGCAGAATGGAAAGACGTTTCAGCCAATGTGGAGATACCCCTGCAAAACGACAGGAATGAATTTGTCTTCCGCACCGTCAACACTGCGGAAGTGACGGGGCCTGAACATAAGGTGATTATTGAAAGGTAATAGGAGAGGAGCTGCAGATGGCCGCTAACAGCATGTGCAAAATATTCATATCGGACAAATAACAGTGACACAATAAAATGAGCAGAATCGTTCTTTTTTTGTTAATAGCGAGCTTGCTTTCGGGTTGCCTGCTGGGCTGCAATGGAAAGATCGCTGCTGATAAAAATGACGGGGAAAATGTTTCACCGGAAGCGGGCATTGCCGCAAAATACCCGGGTGATGTGAATATCTCGAAGGATAAGGAAGTGATCTTCAGCTCATCCTTTGAAAAAGGTTTCGAGGGCTGGTCTTCTTTTTGTGATGTGTGTGATATTGTAAATGGAGATTCGTTACAGGATCAGTCGAAGGTTTTGCGGATCGTTGCAACCAAACATTTGAATACCGGCGGAGATGTGATTTTTCGTTTTCCAAGAGGAGAGGATGAAGTGTATCTCAGGTTTTATGCTTACTTTCCTGCATCGAATGTAACGCCACACCATTTTGTAAAAATTATTTCTTACCCCGTGCCTTATTTCGGCGGCCTGGCTGGTAAAAAGCCGGGTGAAAATAAATATTTTGTTTTGGGCATCGAGCCCACGAAAGAAAATGAGTGGCATTTTTATAATTACTGGCAAGGCATGCATAGCTGGCAAACTTACCGGGGTGATCCTGATTCTTCGAGAGGCCCGAATGCTTTCTATGGAAACACTTTTAAGGCCGATAACCAACTGCCGTTTAAACGGGACCAATGGGTATGTGTGGAAACAAGAGTAAAATTAAATGATCCCGGCGATAGCAATGGAGAAATGGCTATCTGGATTAACGGTGAAAAGAAAGGGGAATGGAAAAAAGGCCGGCCTGTCGGCACCTGGAGAGGCGACCGGTATTTAACTTCAGGCCCGGAAAATGTCGATCCCAAACCTTTTGAAGGCTTTACTTTCCGAACTGTCGATACATTGAAAATAAATCAGCTGAGCCTGCAATGGTATGTATCCGAAGAGCGTGCGATTGAAGGGCCCGCCGACAAGAATACTGTTTATTTTGATGATGTAGTTCTGGCCCGCAAATATATTGGAATGAAACAATGATCGCTGATGCGTTCTCAAATAATAATTTGCTCGAGACCTTCTAAAAATTCGTCATGTGCATCCGCTCCAATACCGGGAGTGTCGGGAATTACCGAAATAAAATCGCGGTATTGCAGGCCCCCTTTCACGGGGTCGGTGCGGTGACCTATCAGGTGGGTATCCATATCATAGAATATGATATTGGGATTTGCCCGTGCAAAATGCCCCGCTGCCGATAGGGCAATGCGGCTTTCCAGCATACCCCCCATCATGCAGGGGATGGAATGTTCTTCGCAAACGGCATTTATTTTTGTGGCTTCGAGTATTCCGCCCGATTTGGAGAATTTGATATTGACATAATCACATGCCCCGGCATTGATCAGCCGCCTGGCATCATGATGATCGAATACGCTTTCATCCGCCATAATTTTTACGGGCGATAATTTTCTCAGCGCCGGTAATTTTTCATCGTCCCAATACCGCATCGGCTGCTCACAAAACTGGATATTATATTTTCCGATTTCCTGTAATACTCTTACGGCAGTTTCAAAACTCCATCCCTGGTTGGCATCTACGCGAAGCAGCAGGTCATCTCCCACGGCCTGGCGGATTTGCTTTACCCGCTCAACATCTTCATCTCCTCTTTTGCCCAGTTTTATTTTAATAATTCTTACGCCTTTTTCTTTGTACTCTATTGCCATCTGAGCCATGGCCGCCGGGCTGTCGATGCCAATAGTAAGATCGGTTTCAATTTCTTTTTTGCTGCTCCCTAAAAACTGGTACAGGGGCTGCCCCGCCTGTTTTGCGGCAATATCGTAGAGCGCCATATCAAAGGCGCTTTTTATGGTTGAGTTAAAGGCTGTATAGAAATGCAATTCGTTCATTCTTTCTTCAATGGCTGAAGGATCTTTGTTTTTCCAAAGTGCGGCAAAGTCTTTTGCCATTTCAAAGCAGGTGGCCTGCGTTTCCCCCACTATCATGGGAAATGCCGAACATTCTCCCACTCCGCAATAACCGGCATCTGTAAACACACGGATAAGAATATTTTGGGCGAAGTCCATTGTGCCCGTGGCGATCCGGAAAGGATGCATGGGAATGCTGAATTTGTAAATGGCCGTTCGAAGAATCTTCATATACCTGCGTTTTTAATGGGGCGTTTTAAATAGTGAATTTAAGTTTTATTCTTAAATATTCTTTCATTTTGTTTTTATTATATATATTTATTCTTTCGAAACCTATACTTTGTAATAATCGCTTTCCATTATGAAATTGAAGCCCTGGCTCGTTTTTGCGTTAATCACTACTGTTTCCTGGGGATTATGGGGAGCGCTGATTGAGATGCCGGAGAAAGCGGGATTTCCGGCTACGATGGGTTATATCGTATGGGCCGTCACCATGATTATTCCGGCGGTGTTCGCTTTGAAAAAGATCGAATGGAAACTTGATACCGCTAAAACTTCTGTCCGTTATGGGCTGCTTATTGGTCTCTCCGGTTCTGCCGGCCAGTTAATACTCTTCCAGGCGCTTCGAACCGGGCCGGCCTATCTTGTTTTTCCCATTGTATCTCTCTCTCCCATTGTTACTATTTTACTTTCCATATTCCTTTTAAAGGAAAAGGCCTCCTTAAAATCCTGGACCGGGATAATCATTGCGTTGATTGCTATTCCTTTACTTTCTTACCAGCCGGCTGAAAACGGGCAGCAGTTCGGCATTCTGTGGATATTTCTGGCCCTGGTGGTTTTTTTAATGTGGGGTATCCAGGCCTATTTCATGAAAGTGGCCAATAATCACATGAAAGCGGAAAGCATTTTCTTTTATATGATGGTATCGGGGCTGGCATTAGTTCCGGTGGCTTTTTTCATGACCGATTTCAGCCTGCCCATCAACTGGGGATGGAAGGGGCCATACCTGGCGGCCGTAATACAGATACTGAATGCTGTGGGAGCCCTGTTTATTGTGTATGCCTTCCGCTATGGCCGCGCCATTATCGTCAGTCCGTTAACCAACGCCGGCGCCCCTGTCATAACCATTGTATTATCGCTTTTGATCTACGGCGTATTTCCACATGCAATCATTTTAACCGGAATGGTCCTGGCCGTGGTGGCCATTTTCTTTCTGGCAGACTGAGTGCAGAAAGCCCGCTGCGCAAATTATGGCTGCCGAAATATAGGGGCGAAAATTAAATTTTGTGAAACGAAAGTTTTTTGAAGAAAAGATATGAAATGAAAGAAAATAAATTTGCGAAACATAGAATATGTCTTTAACTTTGAAATGAAAGGAAAAGCTCGGTAATTATAAAGAACTAAAATTGAGTTATGACGGGGACGAGTTACATGATTAAAGAAATTTCCAGCCAGCCCGTATTGTGGATGGAAACGTTTCGATCTATTTCCAGTAAGAAGGAGGAAATCGCCGCTTTTTTAAAAAAGGTCTGCCATATCGGCAAAATACGGGTTATACTCACGGGAGCCGGTTCTTCTGCATTTATTGGCGAAATTCTGCAATATGCTTTTCATAAAAACATCGGCGTTCCTGTAAGTGCGGTTGCTACAACGGACCTGGTAACTCACCCGCAAATTTTTTTTCAAAAATCTGCTCCCACCTTGCTGGTCTCATTTGCCAGGTCGGGAGACAGCCCTGAAAGCGTCGCCGCATTTGAATTGGCCGAGCGCCTGACGGATACTATTTATCATTTGGTGATTACCTGCAGCCGGCAGGGAAAACTTGCAAAAATGGCTTTAAAAACAAAGAATGCATTTGTTTTTCTGTTGCCGGAAGAAACCAACGACCAGGCGCTCGCAATGACAAGCTCGTTTACTTCGATGACACTTGCGGGGTTACTAATTTCTGATATCAATAATATTAGTGCAAATGAAGAGCGTGTAAAAGAGTTATCGGCATTTGGAGAACTTATTCTGAATAAATATATAAAGGAATTAAAGCAGGTGGCCGATCTGGATTTTAAACGCATTGTATTTATCGGTTCGGGTCCTTTGAAAGGGACAGCAAAAGAGTCTCATTTAAAAGTGATTGAACTTACTGACGGCCAGATTGTTTGCCAGTACGATTCTTTCCTGGGATTCAGGCATGGCCCTAAAGCAATCATCGATAAATCGACATTGCTGGTTTATATTTTTTCGAAAGATCCCTACATATATAAATATGAGATGGACCTGGTGAAATCGATCAACGAAACGGAGGATTTCATATTCAGCACCGGAATTAGCCAGAGCGCCAGGGATCTGGAAAGCCTGCAACTCGATTTAACCATTCTTCCTTCGGACCACAGTAAAATGGGAGATGATTTCTTTTCCATATGCAGCGTAATCCCTGCGCAGATCCTTGGGTTCTATAAATCTCAATCGCTGGGACTGACCCCTGACTCACCTTCAAAAAACGGCGGTATTCACAGGATTGTTCAGGGTGTAAATATTTATCCGTATAATAATCCGAAATCCTGAACCGGAACAGGGCGGTTATAATCAGATTGATCAATTGATAAATAAGCGATGAGCAAAAAATTTGATGTTATTGTAGTAGGAGAATTAAACGTGGATCTGATCATGAATCATCTTCAGTCCTTCCCCGAAACAGGAAAGGAAAAACTGGCAGAAAAAATGTCGCTTGCCTTAGGGAGCTCTTCTGCAATTTTTGCCAGTAATCTGAGCGCCCTGGGAGTGAAAGTGTCCTTTGCGGGAAAAATCGGCAACGACATTTTCGGCAATTTTTGCAAAGGGCAGCTGGATGGAAAAGGAGTGGATACGTCCATGCTCATCCAAAGCGATGCCTTGCAAACCGGCGCTACAGTGGTTCTTAATTTTGATGAAGACAGGGCAATGGTCACCCACCAGGGCGCGATGAAAGATTTTGCGCTGGCGGATATCACCCCCGAAATGCTTGGCACCGCAAAACACCTTCATTTCTCTTCTTATTTCTTGCAGCCGGGATTTAAGCATAGCCTGGACCAATTGTTTAAAATGGCAAAGGAAAGGGGATTAACCACTTCCCTGGATGTGCAGTGGGATCCTGCGGAAGAGTGGGACTTCGATTATAAAAAAGTGCTGCCGTATGTGGATGTTTTTCTTCCTAACGAAACGGAATTGCTGAAATTAACCGGATCGGCTTCTATAGAGGCAGCCCTTGAAGCAGTGGCCGGCTTTGGAAAATTTATACTGATAAAACGGGGAAAGCAGGGCTCTTTATTAAGCTATGAAAATAAAATAGTCGACGGCCGTTCATTTTTGAATGATAAAGTGGTCGATGCAATAGGCGCGGGAGATAGTTTTAACGCAGGGTTTATTTTCAAATTTATCAAGGGGTTTTCTCCCGAAGATTGCCAGGTATTCGGAAACCTTGCAGGGGCCATATCTACCACGCAGCCCGGTGGCACTGCTGCATTTATAAATTATGAGGAAACAATAAAGCTTGCAAAAGAAAGATTTGCCTATGAAGACTGAGTTCTCCTTACAGGATAAATTTAAAGAACTGCAGGTGCAGCAGCAGGCTCTGCTGGCGACCAATTTTTACAATTTTGAAACATTGAAGGGAGTGGTAAAAGCGGCACATGTGGTGAAAAGGCCAATTATCCTTCAACTTACCAGGAGCTCCATAGAATATATGGGATTACCTGTTGCTGTGCAACTTGCCGAATCAATGCTGAAATACTATGCCGTGGAGGGATGGATACATCTCGATCATGGCGACTCTTATGAACTGGCTGCCAGTTGTCTTGATGCGGGCTTTAATTCGGTGATGATCGATGCCAGCGAAAAGCCTTTTGAAGAGAATGTAAAACTTAGCAAAAGAGTGGTGAGACTGGCGGAAAAATACGGTGCCAGTGTAGAAGCCGAACTGGGCTATATTGCCAAATTGGGGCAGTCCACGGGAAAAATTGGTTTTACAGCGCCTGCCGATGCAAAACGTTTTGTAGAAGAAACGGGGGTAAACGCGCTGGCTGTCGCCATTGGGTCGGCGCATGGTTTTTATAAAGAAGAGCCGAAGCTGGACCTTGACCGCCTTAGTGAAATAAGAAAAGTGACCGATGCCGCTCTTGTGTTACATGGCGGCTCAGGTATTGCGCATGACGTGCTCAGGGAGGCGATTAAAAGGGGAATCTGCAAAATCAATTTGGCTACGGAGATAAAAAATATCTTTATGAAAACCCTGAAGAATAAATTGACTAATGAAGAAGAGATTGATCTGCGTAAGGTATTTCCGGTTGCTACCATCGCGGTAACTGAATTGGTGATAGATAAATTGCAGGCTATTCAGATTGAAAATCACATTTCCGCTCAATAAACATAATTGTATATGAAATTGCCACTTGCCGTAAAAAAAATATTGTTCGATTTATTCGCGCTGCTGCCGGTGGTGCTTATTCTGCAGGGATGTGGTTCAAATACCAGCGGGGATTACTATTCTGCGGATGATTTCTTAAAAGTCAAAAAATTTGATATACACGCGCATCAGCTTACAACCCGGCCGGGATTTGTTGAGCAGGCAATCGCTGATAATTTTACACTTATTAGTCTGAACAGCGAAGTGCCGGATTACCCGCCATTAGACACGCAGCAAAATTATATATTACAGCTTCGCCACCATTACCCTAATGAACTTTACTATGTATCTGCATTTCGTACTGAAAACATCAACCAGCCCGGATGGAGCGAGGGGGAATTGGCGCGGCTAAAGAATTCGTTCGATAGCGGTGCGCTTGGTATTAAAGTATGGAAGAATATCGGCATGACCATTAAGGATAAAGACAGTAATTTTATTATGATTGACAACCCGGTATTTGATCCCATATTTAATTACCTGGAACAAAATAATATCCCGGTCATCGGTCATATAGGTGAACCTAAGAATTGCTGGCTTCCGCTGGACCAGATGACCACAAACAATGACAGGTCTTATTTTACCGCCCACCCGGAATACCACATGTATCTTCATCCTGAGTATCCTTCTTATGACACCATCATTCTGTGCCGGGACAACCTGCTGCGAAAGCATCCCAACTTAAGATTTATCGGTGCGCATTTAGGCAGCATGGAATGGGATGTGGATGAAATTGCCAAACGATTAGACGAATTTCCAAATTTCTATGTAGAGCCTGCCGAAAGGTTTGGACAGGTGCAATACCAGTCTATACAAAATTGGCAGAAAGTGCATGATTTCTTCATAAAATATCAGGACAGGATTATGTACGGGACCGACCTGGAAGACAACTATTCCATGGCGCCCGAAGAAATAAAAAAGCATGCCCACGAAATCTGGCTAAGAGAATGGCAATATCTTACAACGGGCGATAGCATGCAATCACCTCTGGTTAATCAGAAATTCAAAGGGCTGCAATTGCCAAAGACCGTAATTGATAAAATATATTATAGCAACCCGCGGAAATTTTATTTCAGCAAACAGAAATAATGGTAGGGTGGTTGAAAGCTGCTACTATAATGATCGCACACTGAATCTCTATCCTGGCACGCAGAGCAGTATAGATCCTGGAAAAAAATATTCAGGAGAATTTTTGATGAAAGTCGGGTTCAACCCGGTGGTTAATAAAACCAGAAGCAGTGTGGTGCTGAAATTAATACAAAGAAACTGATTGCTTCAACTTGTATGGTCTGCAACGATAACCCAGTGATTATGGATTTTTCGAAATAGTAAGGTATAATGTCCTCCGGGGCTGTCCTTTTCTCTTTTCAAAGTCCATTGCCCCAGCACCCAGTAGTATTCCGCAGAAAGTTTTTTGATTTGAATAATATGAAATACAAGTGTACCCATTGCTTTTTTATCGGGATAATTTCGCTTGTAATTTGCCAGCGCGCTGTCGTAGCCATAACTTACGGACGACTTTCCTATGAATAATAATGAATCATTTTTCCAGTATCCCTGCATGAACTGATCAAGATTGCCGTTATTCCAGGCTTCTATTTGCTGGTAAAGTATGTTCCGGATCGCCATTTCATCTTTATCCTGGGAGTATAACGATGAATGAACAAATAGTAAGGTGGCTGTAAGTATCAAAAAGGTTCTCATAATCAAATATTCGTTATTCGTTTATAATTTTCCTGCATTGCGGCCCGTAATTGCTGTTTGCGGGATTTTAACCCAATTTAATCTAAAGACAGGCTATCGGGAACGATTTATGTATATTAGTAATGAAATGATCAGTCTTGAAAATCTCCTGCTTCGTTTATTGCTTGCGGCGCTGCTGGGCAGCATTATAGGATGGGAGCGCGAACGAAGGGCCTGGACCGCAGGCCTGCGTACACACATGCTCGTCAGTCTCGGCGCCTGCCTGGCGATGCTGGTATCCTTGTTTGGGTTTCAGGACGTGACCGGGCGGCCGGGAATCGTTTTAGATCCGTCGAGGGTAGCGGCGCAAGTGATCAGTGGCATCGGGTTCCTGGGCGCCGGAACTATTTTACTGCTTAGGAATGAAGTGATCCGGGGGTTGACCACCGCTGCGGGCTTATGGACCACCGCGGCCATTGGGCTGGCCGTAGGAGGAGGTTTATATGGAGCCGCGCTGGCTGCCACCACCATTGCTTTTATTGTCCTGCTCGCCTTCAAGCCACTCGAGGAAAAGTATTTTGCCAAACATAAATTCAGGGTATTACGGATCCTGCTCCAGCTAAAAGAGATAGAACTGGATGCCATTGAACAGCTTCTTCAGTCTTACGAGATCCGGTTTTATGAGATCAGTCTTTCCGCCACGGCACAGCAGGGCATTTCCCAAATGACAATACATTTGCAAAAGAATGTTGCAAAGCAGGCGCATATCGTGCGGCTCGTCCAGCAACTACAGGCTTTAAATGGTATTAAGTCGGTTGACCTGGACGGATAATTTACAAATGAAGCAGATATTGTGGTAAAGCGAAAAGCCACATTCGCGTTATTTTGATTACCTTATTCATCACAATAGTTTTCATGCATAGCATATTACCTTTTCTGCTAGCGATGGTGGTGGCAATCGTCCTTTTGGAAATGTGGGCTACCCGGTTGAAAATCGCTTACCCGGTATTGTTGGTAGTGTCGGGACTGTTAATCAGTTTTATTCCAGGCCTTCCACGGGTAAGGATCGATCCTGATCTTATATTTTTTGTTTTTCTCCCCCCTTTATTGTTTGAAGCCGCGTGGTCGATCTCTTTTAAGGAAATGAAGAAATGGTGGCGCATCATCGGCAGCTTCGCTTTTCTCGTAGTATTTTTTACGGCATTTTCCGTTGCCGTAATAACTAATTATTTCATTCCCGGATTTTCGCTCGCGCTGGGTTTTTTATTGGGCGGAATAGTTTCTCCTCCTGATGCGGTAAGCACCGGGGCTATTATGCAATTTGTTAAAATCCCCAAAGCTACCGCCGCCATCCTGGAAGGTGAGAGCCTCCTGAATGATGCTTCGTCGCTTATTATTTTCCGCTTTGCATTGGTAGCTATAGGTACCGGGCAATTTATCTGGAGCGAAGCCACGCTGAGCTTTTTATGGATGCTGATTGGTGGCGTGGGAGTTGGTTTATTGCTCGGCTTTATCTTCGTAAAAGCGCATAAGATATTACCTACCAACACGGCTTCTGATGTAGCGCTTACGCTCATCGAACCGTATTGTATGTATTGGATTGCAGAACAGGTGCACAGTTCGGGTGTGCTGGCGGTGGTAAGTGGTGGCCTGTTTATGTCTAACAGGCGGTTTTTCTTTCTGAACAGTGCCAGTCGTATAGGTAGTTATAATGTATGGGAGAGTTTTGTATTTATTCTGAACGGAATCGTTTTCCTGATTATCGGGCTTGAACTTCCTGAAATAGAGAATGGGCTGCGGGCAGCGGGAATTGCCCTGCCCACCGCTATTGGTTATGGAGTGCTGGTGACGGGCATTTTGATTCTGGCGCGTATTGTCAGTTCATATGCGGCCCTCGTTGCAACGCTTATTTTCAGGCCGGGCGTGGCTCCGCGATCCACGAGACCAGGCAGGAGATGGGTGATGCCATTGGTGTTGGGATGGACAGGTATGCGTGGCGTTGTATCGCTGGCGGCAGCTTTGGCCATTCCTGTTACGCTATCCGATGGCAGCCAGTTTCCGCACCGGAATCTTATTCTGTTCATCACGTTTGTGGTGATACTGCTTACTCTTTTACTACAGGGGCTCACGCTTCCTTATCTTATTAAGCGCACCGGCACGTTTCAGAGCCTTCCGGCAGAATCCGGTGAGGATATAATGAAACGGGTAAAGCATGGGTTGAAACAACACAGCTACGAAGTTATTAAAAGAAGACAGGACGAAGGATTGCAGCAGCATGCCGGAATAGAAAGGATGCTGGAACACTGGGAAATAAAATTGAATGCACCTGAGGAACATATGAGTGAGGAGGTGAGGGCGATGTGGCGGACCCTGCTTCAGAGCCAGCGTGAATATCTGCAGGAACTCAACAAAGACCCGTCAATCGATGAAGGAATTATCCGCGACCAGCTTTACCAGATCGACCTGGAGGAAGAGCGGATTAAGATGGCGTATGGTTAAACATACCGGTCATTGCCTTACTTACAGGGCAGCTTGCTTTGATATTTATAGTCAGGTTCCTGTTGAAATTTTTCAACGAAAAGATCGTGCGGGATCACATCAAAGATTAAATGAAAATAATTGGCCCTCGGCTTTGTTATATCGCCCTTAAAGAGCCAGTATCCGATATCAAACGAACCTTTATGTTCTCCGGAAGTAACCAGTTTATCGCCAATATATTCATACACACACTGGCACCCTGCATCCTGGCTCCCTCCGCGATAAGAATCGTTCACTCCATGATAATACCATGATTTTATACTTTCTTTCACCCATGTATGGCCAAAGCAATCCACGCCGTCGTCGGGTTCTTTTGCGGGGCATTTATTAAAAATGTTTCTTGCCAGGTGATCCTCGTAACTCATCACGATCACCCCGATATAAAAATCTCCCTCATTGTTTGCGGGCTCACTGTCATTGATGTCGAATTTCAGATAGCCGTCTTCATCAGCAATGAAATAATATCCGGGAACATATTCAATGCCGTAATCCGGGGCGATGCCCGGCAAATTGTATTTGCTGCCCAGGTTGTCGAGGATACGTTTGCAGCTTTCCACTTTATTGTTTAATATGACCATTACACTTCCATGCCTGTGCCCTTTATACTTGTTATAACTTTCGAAGACAATGGATTTTGATAATATTCCCGCTCCATCGGCCATGCCGAGATAATTACCAACTTTCACCTGCCCGGTAATTTCTACATACACAAAATCGCCTCTCTTTACTTTCACGGAACTGGTGACAGGAGCTGCAGTGTTTCCCCTGAACAGGAATTGGGTGGAACGGTAAAGGTCCGTTGGTGTTTTATATTTATTTGCAGGCGTTCCCGCGCTCTCCTGAGCGTTGCTATGGAACCCGGATAATAGCAGAATCGCGAATAGTACTTTATACATCGAAAAGTGTTTATTCAATATGGATAATAATGCACGAGATATTATCATTCCCACCTTTGCTCTTTGCCATATTCACAAGCGTTTTGGCATCTGTTCCCGCTGCCAGGGCTTCTTCTATTTCATCGTCGGTAAGCTCGCCGCTTAATCCGTCGGAGCATAACAGCAATATGTCATTCGCCAGCAACCGCCCCGATAATTCTTCAAAATCGAAAAAGATGTCGGCTGCGCCCCCTCCGAATGAGTTGGCAATTTTATTGGCGGGGATGGAAGGATCGTTCAGCAGGTTTCTCAGGGAATGATCTTTGGTAATCAGCGTGATTAAATCCCTGCGCTGGCGGTAAAGCCTGCTGTCACCGATATGCACGAGATATATCCTGCCGTCGTGCCATATCAGTCCTGTAAATGTGCAGCCCAGTCCCAGCAGTGCAGGGTTTTCCTTTCCAAGTGTATTTAACGAAAGATGCACGGACCTTACCTGTTGATCGAGGTATTCTTTTATTTCGGTGACACCTGACCCCGGAAGATTTGCTATGGCCGCGCTCATGCGTTGCAGCACAAATTCGCTCGCCAGTTCGCCCGCGGCATGTCCGCCCATTCCGTCCGACACCGCTATGAGCGCAGTACCATCGCCGACATCAATTTTATTTTCAATATCACCGTCACGGATAAACTGGTCCTTCACTACTAACATATCCTCATTATTACTGCGAACGCATCCCATATCCGAGACTGCTGTAATGGATAGCATCATATTCGTTGGGTTGTTGCAGGTGAATCGTCTTCGATCTGTACCAGGAATTCAACATTGGCGATAAGCAGGTATGCCTTATTTTCCAGCTTCACCGGCGTATTGGGTGATAACTTAGGCGTCTGTTGCCAGGCGCTGTTTATATTGCTGTATTTGGTGCCATTGCTCGAGCCGAGATCGGTGCAGGACCATCCTTTTACAATATCATACTGAAATGATAAATGTTTACCGGAAATAGCGGATAATGTACCCGTGCTGGAAATATAGGGGCCGCTTGTTCTTCCTAATATCGAGCCAGGCTGGATATCGATTGATAAATTGAGGCTGCCGTTAATTAAGCGCAGTTTGGTGGCCGTGGCAACAGCCGGGGAAGCGGCAACAGGAGTTGGTGAGACGGTGCTTGCTGTTGGAGTCAACGATTTTGCCGCCACGAGTGCGCCGCCGTCTTCTTCGCACCATTGGTCGCGGCCGGGCAAATGGCAGGTTTCGCACAACAGGATTTCCTTTCCGCACTGATCGCAAAACCAACTGCCGCTTTCAATTTCGCTGTTGCAATATGCACATGTAAACATCTCCATGCTGGTCGGTTCTGAATAATTAATTAATATCAGTGTCTGCAATGTCGTCTGCGGTGATCAGCATTGGGTCAAATGCCTGCTGACTGCGCTGCAACCGGATAACACGTTTCGATTGCCGCTGCAATATCTGCTCAAATTCATTGCGCACCGTACGTCCATTGGCAAAACGCCTGTTTTTGGCCTGGTATACTGCAGTGAAAAAGTTCATCGCTTTGCCCGCTGCATCATCATCTATTTTCATTTCATTTGATTTTACAAGCGACAGGAATATTTGCTGCAGCTCCGCCGGCTGGTAATCTTCAAACTCGA
>JBGAJL010000061.1:0-27000 GCA_044224935.1 Flavitalea sp. | reverse complement strand
TATACTTTTTCATCCATAATAGATGAAGCGGCGAGATATTTCAACGGGAAGTTGGGATAGAAGCCGCTGCTGTTGATCCCGGTTGCGTTGTCTGATGAATAGCTCATATTTTTTCTTTTCATAAATACAATTTTTGAACCAGTTTTGTTGGGTCTTTTCAGGGATTGAAAATGATCGGTATAATCCATTTTTAATTTAACTATATTGCTTACCCCGAAACCAGCATCTTTCAATTTTAAAAACAAAATCATCAAACCGTTTTTTTTTACGTTACTGATTTTTCTTGGCGGCCGCTCCCTAAGCTTTGCACAAACAAAATTTGTTTTTGAAGAACCGAAAATGGGTTCGCCGTTCACGATCTCTGTTTATGCAAAAGACTCGTTGGCAGCAGTTTCGGCCGCTACAGCAGCATTTAAGAAAGCAGATGAATTAAATAATATACTAAGCGATTATATTGACAGTAGCGAGATCAACAAGCTAAGTTCTTCGGCTGGGCATGGGCGTTATATTAAAGTCTCGGAACCTTTATTTGATATTTTGCAACGTTCTATCGAAGCAGCAAAATTAAGCGGTGGTGCGTATGACATCAGTATTGGTCCCGTGGTGAAACTATGGCGCACAGCCCGAAGGACAAAAATCTTCCCGGATAAGGATTCCATTCAATCTGCGTTGTCAAAAACTGGCTATAAGTTTATTCATCTTGATACAATTACTCATTCCGTATTGCTCGAAAAAGAAGGGATGAAATTAGATGTGGGAGGATTGGGAAAAGGTTTTGTTGCTGCTGCAGCATTGAAAGTATTGAATGAGTATGGATTTGATTATGCAATGGTTAATGCTGGCGGAAAGATCATTACAGGAAAATCTCCGCCCGGAAAAGAAGGCTGGCTCATTGGCATCAATGCGCCGGAAAAAAGGTAGAGATATTGGAAAATTTTTTATTGCTTCACGAAACATCCGTTGCTACTTCCGGGGATATTTATCAATATGTAGAATTCGATGGTAAAAAATACTCGCATATTGTTAATCCAAAAACAGGTATTGGGTTAACCAAAAGCAAAAAACGTAACAGCTATCGCCAAAGATGCTACCACGGCAGATTGGCTGGCAACCGCATGCAGTGTGCTTTCTGTAAAAAAATCATTCCGGTTGATTAAGAAAATCCCGGGTGCTGCCTTGTTGATTACAGAAAACCGCAACGGAAAAATTTATCAGAAAAGTTCACCGGGTTTTAAAAATTATCTCGCAAAACATCCTTAAGTTCACATTTCGTAAATCATGAAACAGTTTTTGCTTCTCTTTTTAGTTAGTTTATCCATTACCGTTAGTGCGCAGCAAAGCGATACATCCTTTCATTCTTATCAGCAAAGCATACCGAACTCTTCCATATCGTTTAAAATGGTTTCAGTTCCTGCAGGATCATTTTTTATGGGGAGCCCTGAAAATGAAAAAGGGCGGCGAACTGATGAAGGCCCGGCTACAAAAATTTTTATCGATCCTTTCTGGATGGAAGAACATGAAGTAACTTATGACGAATATATTTTATTCCAGGATGAAACAAAAGACCCCGAACCCGTTCCCGATGGAATCACACGCCCAAGCCCGCCATATATCGATTTCACATTAGGCATGGGAAAAACAGGTGGCTTTCCTGCAAACAGCATGAGCCAGTATGCTGCGATGATGTACTGTAAATGGCTATATAAAAAAACCGGGATTTTTTTCCGTTTGCCTACGGAAGCAGAATGGGAATATGCATGCAGGGCGGGTTCACAAACGGCTTATCCTTTTGGTGATGATGGATCAGAGTTAAAAAAATATGCATGGTATAAAGACAATAGTGATAATAAATATCATGCGGTAAAATTGCTGCAACCGAATGCATGGGGATTGTACGATATGCTTGGCAATGTTGCAGAGTGGACGCTTGATCAGTATACAGCAGATTATTTTATCCAGGCAAAAAGCAATGCAAAAAACCCGGCGATACTACCAGTAACAAAATATCCGGTAACTCTAAAAGGGGGCAATTTCAGTAATGATGCTTCCGATTTGCGATGTGCAACACGAATAATTTCTGACAGAAAATGGAATGCACGTGACCCGCAAATCCCTAAGAGCAAATGGTGGAATGCAGATGCGCCGTTTATTGGTTTTCGTATCATTCGCCCTTTGAAACAACCTACTGCAGAAGAAGCAAACCTTTTCTTTGAAAAATTTTCAGGACTAAAATAAATACACCCCATACTTTAAATTTTGCTTGTTATGACTTACAAAGAAAAAAATCATCCCTTCAGAACAGAAGGGATTTCGTTAAGGCTTCATCATTATTAGCAGGTAGTGTGCTGGCGGCTCCCTGATTTCACGTGCCAATTATTTTTCCGGAGCGAGCGATGTGATAAAAATTGCATTGATTGGTTGTGGCGGAAGAGGTACAGGTGCTGCTGTGCAGGCATTAAGCACAAAACAAAATGTGCAATTGGTTGCGATGGCTGATGCATTCAGGGATAGGTTGGAGGATAGCCATAAAAATATTCTCGAAGCGCTTGAGGCAAACAAAAACCGTGTGCAGGTAAAAGAAGAAAATAAATTCACCGGTTTTGATGCATACAAAAAAGCAATTGCACTGGCTGATGTGGTGATACTGACAACGCCTCCTGGTTTTCGCCCGATACATTTTGAAGAAGCTGTAAACCAGGGCAAACAAATTTTCATGGAAAAACCTGTGGCTACCGATCCTGCAGGAATACAACGTGTACTCGCTGCTGCTGAAAAAGCAAAAGCAAAAAAATTAAATGTTGTTGTTGGTTTGCAACGCCGTTATCAAACTTCTTACAGGGAATTAATCAAGGCGTGTGCATGATGGCATTATTGGAGATATCGTTTCTGCGCAGGCATGGTGGAATAATGAAGGCGTATGGGTGCATCCGCGCCAGCCGCAATGGACAGAGAGATGGAATACCAGATGCGCAACTGGTATTATTTTGTTTGGCTTTGCGGTGACCACATTACAGAACAACATATTCATAATCTCGATGTAATCAACTGGGCAATGGATGGATATCCTGTAAAAGCACAGGGTATGGGTGGAGACAGGTGAGAAAAGGAAAAGATCATGGACAAATATTCGATCATCATTATGTAGAATTCCATTATCAAAACGGTGCAACGCTAAACAGTCAATGCCGTCATCAACCGGAAACAATGAGTAAAGTGGACAAGCTGTTTGTTGGTACAAGGGAAAAGTTTTTGCAGTGATGCAAAAATTACAGACCATAAAGGAAATGTGATTTACCAGTTCGACAAAAAGAAAGAGAACCAGCCCTATCAGAACGAGCATGACGAGCTCTTTGCTGCAATTGCCAAAGGGGAATATAAATTCTGGGATGCAGAGCGCAGCGCGCGCAGCACAATGACCTCTATCCTGGGAAGAATGGCCACTTATTCGGGTCAGAATATCGAATGGGATAAAGCAATCAACTGCGGGCTCGATCTTCACCCGAAAGAATATGGGTTCAACGCGACGCCACCCGTGCTGCCGGATGCAGACGGATGGTATCCGGTACCCCAGCCGGGCCAGACGAAGTTTTTTTAAATGAAGGTTGTGAGCTTTTTGTAAATCTCCGGGAATGTACTATGGATAGTAAAGATCTTCACCTCGAGGAAGACGTTTTGCCCATCTTCGACTATACGCACAATACGTTTGCCAGAGAAACGCTGCGCAATATGCTATTGGTTAAGTTGCCAGGACAGGAGGATATTACGGCACGGCAACAGATCATTCAGGCCATCATTGCAAATCGTAATATTCTTTCCCAATACGGATATTCCTCTGTTGATTTAAAAGAGGTCCATGCATTTCTCTTATCCGGCAATATAAGCTCACAAACAGTCCGTTACTCCAGATTTTCACTTTCCATGCATTTATCCCGCACAGAGCGGGATAAATGCAAAGCCAAAATAATCCAGGCGATATTATTGCTCGATCGTTTGTATACCCGGTACTTTAGCCAGATCGATATATCCGTTTTTCCCATTTTCTACCAGCAGCAGCTAAAAGCCATCAATAACTTCCTGCTTTCATTTAATCTCCATAAATATGCTACAATAATTCGTGAGAGATCATTAAATATCAGGCAACTTTACCAGTTGCTCAATCATATTGCCGAAAACCATAAATCGGGGGAAACGAGCAGCTTCTGGAACCGCTTTTTTCAGTTTGAGGCCTTGTTGTCCGTAAGCCACGCCTGCATCCGGCATTCGTTTACATTTGCCCATTTAATTGAGGGGCCAATTTCGCTCCACGGTTTTTATCATCCATCGCTCCGTAACCCGGTACCTAACAGCTTTCACGCTAAAAACAATATTTTATTACTTACGGGTCCTAATATGTCTGGCAAGTCAACGCTTCTCAAAGCGATTGGGCTTTGCATTTATCTGGCACATATCGGCTTCCCTGTTCCGGCAGCATCATGTTCGACACCTTATTTCAGCAAAATAATGATTTGCTTGCACCATCAGGATGATATGCACGCCGGGTACAGTCATTTTTTATCCGATGTGATGCGGTTGAAGATGTTGCTGGAGGAACTGCGGAGAGGTCATCACTGTTTTGCTGTCTTTGATGAATTATTCAATGGAACCACGTCCGAAGATGCTTTGGAAATACTGGAGACAACGTTGAAGGGGCTTTCAAAATATAAAGACTCTTATTTTATTTTCGCCACGCACCTGCACGCCTTAAAAAATTCAGAAACAGTACGACTCGTAAAAATTGATCAATATTTCCTGGAGTGCTCTTTCACCAACCAGATTCCCCACTTTACTTACCAGGTAAAACAAGGCTGGTCGGACCTGAAAATCGGAAAAATATTATTTGAACAGGCAGGATTGAACCATTTGCTAACATAAGCCACAAACTCAGGCCGGCACCTGATAGAAATCATCATAAGAAAACAGCCGTATAATTACCTTGCCCGAAATTGATTATCATGAACAGGCTGAACAATAAAGTGGCCATCATCACCGGTGCAGCAGGCGGCATAGGCGAAGCGATAGCAAAATTATTTGCCAGGGAAGGCGCTAAGATTATCGCTACGGATATTCAGGAACAAAAAATAAAGACCTGGGTTTCCGAATCTCAGCAGGAAGGCCTGCTGGTTAATTACGCCGTACATAATGTTGCAAGTGAAGAAGACTGGCAGCGGGTGGTTGATCTGGCTGTCACCACATATGGTAAAATCGATATCCTCGTCAATAACGCAGGAATATATCCGCCGGGAGCCACTACAGAAAATACCAGCCTTAAAGACTGGGGAAAAATTATGGACATCAATGTTACCGGTCCTTTTATCGGGAGCAAACTATGTCTTCCGCATTTAAAATCTGCAGGCAGGGGATCAATCGTCAACATCTCTTCCATTGCCGGAATAGTCGGCGGAAATGGTCCGGCCTATTCGGCTTCCAAAGGAGCTTTGCGGCTGCTCACCAAAGACCAGGCGGTGGAATTTGCAAAAGACAATATTCGTGTTAATTCCATCCACCCCGGAGGGGTATTGACACCGATGACCGATTTCCTGATGACAATGCCGGAATCAACGGAAATGTTACACAACATGTGCCCGCTGGGCCGCATTGGCCAGGCAATGGAAATCGCTTACGGCGCATTGTACCTGTCCAGCGATGAATCATCTTATACCACCGGCACGGAACTGGTGATTGACGGAGGCTTAACAGCGAGATAATTTTATTCAGGCGCATCAATGCCGGCAGCTGCCGCAATAATGGTATCTAATTTGTTGATCAGCTTTGTGAAGGAATTATCATTTTGTCAATTATTGGCAACTCATTACAGCTATAGAATGACTTTCACAGAAACTTATAAGGTATAATGCGCAAATAGAGCTATATTTATACTATGAGCATAGAAGAAATACAAAAATTCATCAATGAAAAAATTTCACCGGGCAATGAACATGTAAAGATATCTTTTAAAAAAAGAGAACCTGTGTTTGGATTATTTGTCAGGAACTACCGGGATTTCAGTGAATTGAAAGCAAAACATTTCGGGCGCATTGTATCGCGAAAAAACTTTGATGATTACAATAAGTCCGGAAGCATAGATCTTGCACGCATCTTTTCAGGCTCGGAATTTTCGCGACTCACAATTTATAACGAGTCATTCGAATAGGCAGCAGCTTGCCTCCGGATCATACGAAATAGCACGTAAACAGGCGTTAAAACCGCCCATAATGATATTTTTGGTTGTAATATCAAAATTTAGGTGTACATTGCCCTCGCAAATTGAGCTTCGAATACGTATTTGTTAATTATTCTGTTAGTCACATCTTAGTTATCCCTTACTATTTGCTCCTCAGCATTATTTATTTTTTAATTTTTTAACATGAACATTTATGTTTCGAACCTGAGCTTTAACGTTCAGGACAACGACCTGAGAGAATCTTTTTCACCCTATGGTGAAGTCTCTTCAGCAAAAATCATTACAGATAAATTCTCCGGTAAATCACGCGGCTTCGGCTTTGTGGAAATGCCGGATGATGCCGCTGCAACCAACGCCATCGCATCACTCAACAATGGCACGTTAGATGGACGTCAGATCGGAGTATCCGAAGCCCGTCCCAAAGAAAGCAGACCTTCAAATAACGGCTCCTTTTCGGGTAATAACCGGGGGAGATTCAATAAAAGTCCCTGGCAATCGTAATCGAGAAAAATCCGGGTTCGCCCGGATTTTTTTTACCATTCACCTACCTCTATTCTGAAATCAATTTTATATCCGCATGGCAAGATCACAGGAAAGCTTTAATAAGCGCGAAAAAGAACGCAGGAGATTGAAACAAAAACAGGAAAAGCAGGCAAAGCTGGAAGAACGCAAAGCACAGGGAAAAAGCACCCGGCTCGAAGACATGATGGCCTACCTGGATGAGAATGGCAACATCACTTCCACACCTCCGGACAACACCCCCAACCCCTTAACCGGCGAATCAGCTGTTCAACTGCCTGATAAAAATTAAAAACCGGCGACAGCATCTCCCATTGTTGCATGCCACAATTAAAAGTTGCATCATCGCTGGAGAGGTTACCTCTACTCCCGACCTGATTTAAAAAGCCGCCCTTTTTTAAAGGACGGCCCCCAATCATTTTAATATTGCTTATTAGGAATAAGCCTCACAGCGAGGAACCCGAAAATTCCTGTGACCGCAATAATCGCCAAATCAATTACATTGCTGCTTACATTTTTCGAATTCCGGCGAATGATCAATAATGCACACACAACAAGTATCGCATTAAGGAGCAAAAAATACCAGGTCGATGAAGGCACCGCTGTGAGCTTTATAAAGGACGAAAACGGCGAATCAAGGTTAATGTGAAAAGGAAATAAAATTCCGGCCAGATTCCCGCTCCGCGTGTCATCCTTCGCCGCAAGCGTTTCCTTATATTCATCCATCTTATTAAAATCCCGGCCAACCGTATACACTCTTACTCCCTCCGGTCCGCTTAACAAAACACTTTTTGTAAACTGGTTGCCGATAATCGTCAGCACATCCTTTTCGGGATTATAGTCATCAACAGGAAACCGGCTCATGCCATAATCCTTCTTATTCAACGTGTATAGCTCATCTGATCCCGACACGATTACCGCATAATATTCGTCCGATTCCAAATCTGCACAGATGATATGTTTCACGTAAACGCCATCAGCGGTCCTTATTTTTTTCACGTAAGGATTACCCTTAACCATCTTAAGATGAAATAATTCATTGTTCGCATCTACAATAAACCAGCCATCATCTTTTCGTTTCATCAATGTAGGCAGCCCGGAAACAATGCGAACGGGGAACTCCAGTTGTTCAGCTTTAAACGCAGAAGCAAATAATGCCGATTTTTCGCTGTTGACTTTATTGCTCTTTGCGTCTATGAATTCAATCCGGTCCGTCATTCTGAAAAATCCTGCGGGTAAGTCAGCCCGAATTCCGGTTGCGACTCAAACAAAGGATACAAATTATACCCTGGCTCGTAAATATTCGCCGCAACCCCACTGAAAATTGCTCTCCCGCTGCAATAGCCTGGGATCAAGCTTAACATGATTAAAGCTGTCCGGCAGCGTACCCCTGCCAAGATGGTAATGGAAATTAGCAATGGGCGTGGCATCCATAAAAGCCTGCTGCGAATATTCTTTTCCATGCCGGTCGACAAAAACAGGGCGCCCGTTTATATACTTCTGGATAAAATATTCCTTCTGCGTTTCACTATATGTAATAAACGGTACGTTCACACGGGTATCAAAAATCGTATTGTAAAACAATAAGGTATCCCAGCGACAATTGTTACATAATAACTAAAAAATAGCGGCTTTATCTTGTGGCAGCATATTGTTCTCCTTTTCTGAATCTGTAAATTGAAAAAATTGATGAAATACTGATGAGCAGAACACAACACAACAACGGCAATACCGATGGCTGGTAAGCGCCCGCACGGTCGCTCCGGTAAAACATGCTGATAAATAAAATTGCTATTATAGCATACATTATCCGGTATTTCCAGACCGGCTCCAGCACAATAAACGAAATCAAAAAATAGGCGGCCAGGCCCGCCAGGAACCACGGCAATACGGTTAAAGAAGTCAGTGTCATAATTTCATACGGGAAATAATATAAGCCCCATATATAAAACACCAGGAACAGCAGAAAAAACATCCCCGCAACCACTCCTGCACCAAAGCCCGCCATTTTTAATACAATTTCCTCTTCATTAACAGGAAGATGCAACGAGAGCTTTATCCGTTTATCGGTCGTTTCCGGAACAAATTGCGCAAACCCGATAAACAAACCGAATATCAGCGGCAAAAACCTGAAAATAGAAAAGTAGATATAACGCTGGTTTACGATCATATCCCACACTTTGTTAGCATCGCTGACAATTAAATCGTGCCGCACAGTTAAATAGATCCCTGCAACAGCTATTAATCCAACAACGAATAATATGAGCGTGATCCTGCCAATTTTCAGCCATTCTTTATAAAATATCGACTTAAGCATAACTTAATATTTTCCGGTTAAACCAATAAATGCGTCTTCCAGGGTCATCGCAACCTGTGCAAAATTCTTATAAGAAATACCCTGAGCGCCGAGATATGATTCTACTTCATCGGCAGTCCTGTAACTAAACAATTCCACCCTGTTCTTTACCTGCTCGTAGTTAACGACGACATCATTTTTTTGCAGCGGCAGGCTGCTGTTTTCAGTTTCAAAATTATATTGCCTGAATGTGGCCATAAACTGTTTCAGGGGCATATATGCCAGCACCCGGTTATAATCCATCACCATACAATCATCAATTAATCGCTCCATATCCTGGATGATGTGCGAGGTGGTAAAGATGGTTTTGTTTTCGGCCCTGGCATACTCGCGCAAATAATCGATAAACAGCCTCCTGTACCCGGGATCCAGGCCAAGGGTAAAGTCGTCGAGCACCAGCAATTCGGGATCCTGTGCCAGTATCAGCCCCAACGCCACCTGCGAACGCTGCCCGCAGGACATGGTAGATATTTTTTGCTTTGGCGTAACTTTCAATTTCGACATTAATTCAAAATATGCGTCACGCTTCCAGTTGGGGTAAAAGCCGGAATAGAACTTTTCTATCTGGTAGATATTCATAAAAGCATACTGAACATGGCCTTCGATAAGAAAGCCGATTTTTGCTTTTACTTCAGGAGAGAGATTTCTCGAATTTTCACCGAGGATGATACATTCTCCCCGCTGCGGTGTCAGAAATCCGTTCAGGATATTAATAGTCGTGGTTTTACCAGCACCATTTTTTCCCAGCAGGCCCAATATGCTTCCCCGGCGGATATTGAAACTAAGATTCTCATACACCATCTTCTTACCGTAGTAATGGGTAAGATTACGGCATTCTACAATGTTGTCCATAATTAAAATTGGTTATTGCCGGTTGTCCCTTTCGTTCTGAACCAGCAATGGATTTAATTGAATTACTTTTTTAGGAATAGCCAGTACGTAATTTTTACTGTCGGGCGACAATGTATAGGTTTCACCACCCCAATCCCGGGTAATAGTTTTCTGAAACCTGGTATCCAGGTTCAGTCTTTTCAAATCGAACCACCTCCAGCATTCTGTGAATAATTCCAGCCGGCGTTCTTTTAAGGTGAGCTTTAATGCATCCAGATCCGTTTGATTACGATCGAGCGCAACATACTGGTCGGGCTCAAAACGCCTTTCACGCAGGTAATTCAAATCGTCGATAGCGAGGCCCGGTTCATTTAAACGTGCATTACATTCTGCACGGATAAGATATAATTCGGGAGAAGTGATGCCGCATTTGAATAATATTTCCTTGGGCCAGATACCGGCACCGTGAGCATTCGGGCCAAAAACGCCAGCTTCTATTTCAGTAAATTTTAATCTCTTGTCGCCTGGCTCATAGAGGGCCCTGAATTCGTCGGACATATACACGGCAACGAGGTAAATCAGTTTCTGGTTCGATTCTTTATGCCAGATCTGCTCCTCATTGTCAAGTATCCTGTTGGGAAACCCGATGATCCCCAAAAACTTCAGCGCCTCGCTCACATGCTGCATGGTTCTGAAATCATAGATAAAGCTGTGAATTTGAATAGCGGCATCCGCATGGGCTTTGGCCAGGTCATATTTACCCATAAACAAATACATCCTTGCCAGTAATCCATGCACACCGGCCTTGCCGGGATGATACCGGATTGCCGGTTCATCGGGCAACATACTTAAAGAAGCTTCGAGATCTTTCTCAATCAAATCATAGGCCTCTTTTACAGTCGCCCTGGGCAATGCAGCATTGATATCCGGCTTCAGGTATAATGGAACGGCCAGATCAGTAGCAGCCGTTGCGGGATTATAATGTTTGCCATACAGGTTCGCGAGCATAAAATAAGCGTATGCCCTTTGTGCCAGCGCCTCGCCCTTCGCTTTCTTTCTTAATACTTCATCCGTTCCCTGCGCGGCATCAATTCTATCTAAAACAACATTACAGGTATAAATCTGACCGTAGAAGATATTCCAGTCGCGATCATCGTCGGTAGTATTAGGAAAAATATAATCCTTCCACAGATAGCCGTTCGTAAACATCTCCGATATTCCAAATATCCTGCTTACCTCATCTTTATAGATCCGGATGTCATCCGTACCAAGAAATGCGTTTGCAGTAGAGAAAAGAATCCATCATAATCACTCATTAACTGATACATATCTTCGATAGTAGTAGGAATCACTTTTCCCTTTTCCTCCACGTCAATAAACTTATTACATGCAGGAAGCGATATAATCAGTATGAACAGGTATATTAATCGTTTCATTTTAATTTTTTTGTCGTCTTAATATTAGGTTACAGCTCTGCCTTTATTCCAAAAGTATAGGTGGTCACAGGGGCAAACCACAACGCGCCGGTAAGCCGGTCTATCGCTTCGGGGTCGATACCATTCTTATTCTTCTTCCAGATCGCAATATTTGAAGCCTGTGTAAGTATTTGCAGATTGCTGAAAATACGTCCCGTTACCGAAGAAGGCACTGTATATGCCAGGCTTAAATTACTTAGCCTGATAAATGAGGTGCTTGCCACCTTATTATTTGCTGAAGCGTAAAACTGCCTTAGCGCATACGGCTCGTTCATACTTGCATACAGCCCGGGCAGGTCGGTGATTTTCTCGTCACCGGGCTTGCGCCAGCGTTTGTCGATATCCGAATTTATCGATCCGACAGTACGCAAATAGGTTGTCGGCAAACGCATTACATCTCCAAATTCAAATGTGATGATTGGAGTAAGCGTAAACCCTTTCCATGAAAAGCTGTTGATAAACGAACCAAAATAGGGTGGCACCCTCGTACCGGAATATTCGAGCCATTCCACGGTTGGCTGCGCAGTAGCTACATCGGTGACCGCCTTGCCGGTATTATCATACACCTGCGGCGCGCCCTCGTTTGTCAGTCCCGCCCAGCGGTAGCTGTATAAATAATCGATCGGGCTGCCTTTCACTTCCCTACCGCGGCCCCCGGTTAAATGATTATCCACGTTAATCTGCGGAGTATACACTTCTGTTACCTCATTCTTATTGAATGATAAATTCAACACCGGGCTCCACTGAAACTGACCATTGAGCGGACGGGCGGTAATTCTGACATCAAATCCCTTATTTTCTACCGATGCGGTATTTTTATATACCTTGTCAAACCCAAGCGACGGATCGGCAGCGACATATCCTAACAAATCGTAGCTTTTCTTGATATAATAGTCGAGCGTTACCGAAACCTTATTTTCAAAAACCCTTGCGTCCAAACCAAAATTGGTGGTTTTAGTACTTTCCCAACGCAATGATTTGTTTTCCGGCCAGATAATCTTCAGGTATTCCTCTCCCGTGCCGGAGAGATTTCTCATAGCTGTAGCCGTCAGCACTTTACTGGTTGTTCTTTCAACGTTCCCATTCACGCCTGTTGTTGCGCGGATTCTCAGATCATTGACAAAATTACTGTTGAAGAATTTTTCCTTGCTGATATTCCACGCTGCGCCTGCCGAATAAAGCGGTGCAATTTTATCATTGGTGGCCGCACCAAACAAATTCGATTTATCCATACGCGCACTTGCCGATAAAGTATATTTATCGTTAAAAGTATAAGCGCCGTTAAAGAAAGTTGAAAAGAACCGGTTCTGGTCTTCTGTTACCGGAAATGCGATGGGAGAAAACATTTGTGTCTGTCCGTTATAATTAGTTACTCCCTTGGCCAATTCATCTTCATCGATCAGGCTGTAAGTAAGCGTCTTCTTATTGTAATTAAAATAGCGGTGAGTGCGGGTAGTAAGCACGTCCCGGTGTAATTCTGTACCAAGTATGGCATTTACCTTATGCTTTCCCATGCCCCAATCGCGGTTCAGCGACAACTGGTTTCTCCAGGTGATTTTTGAAAGATTGCTGGCAACGGCATTATAAATAGTGCCGGGTGGAAGATGATAAAGCAAAGCGCCACCGGGTTGCTGTACCGTGAATGTATTGATAAGGTTCCTGGTATAATACGTCTCATCGTTAAGATATTCGTCGTAAGCATATTCCGTACGCTCGTGCTGCAGGCTCGATTCGATATTCAACCCTTTCATGATATCGTAATTCAGCCCCAGGCTCAAACGGGGTGAAAATGAGGTGGTGCCGGCGTCGGCATTGTCAAAATCGCGCTTCACATTCGGGTTCCAGTCATAATATCCTTTCTGTTTCCACAGTTCGTTGGTTTCTATCGTTCTGCTGGCGCCGCCGCCCAGGTATTCGGGAACATAATTATTGTTGGCATCCACAAATGACTCATAGGGCCGCTGGCCGAGAAAATCGCCCATCGACACACTATTTAATGCTGCCTTCGAATACGAAACATTCACCAATGCGTCGAGCCTGAATTTCGGGAGAAACTGGTAGCTGTTTTTTACAAAAAATATAAACCTGTTATCGACAACTCCTTTCGTATAAGGCTTGTTATTCTGGTAATTGACCGATAAATAATAATTATTTTGTGCGGTTGAACCGGAAAGTGATACATCATATTGCTGAAAAACGCCATTATGCAGGAAAAAATCCTTCTGGTCAAAAGCATTGGTATTTCTCAATAAATTATATTGGCTGTTGGCCTCGGCCCCGGTAATTTCACCGTTTTTTTCTTTCCTGTAGATTTCAAATACACGCGAATAACCGGGATTATTTTCTGCACTGTTCAGGTTATACCAACCTTTGTTTAATGCTTCAAGCTCCACGTCGACCATCTGGGCCGAGGTAGCAAGGCGCAAATCGGCAAGATTAGGCTGATGCTCTATTTTTAATGTAGAGGTAGCGGAAATAACAGGTTTGCCGTTGACATTTTTTCCTTTCTTGGTAACGATCACAATCACACCGTTTGATGCGCGTGCACCCCAGATAGAAGCGGCTGCAGCATCGCGCAATACGGTAATACTTTCGATATCATTGGGATTAAGCGTGTTCAGCGAAAGATTAGTGGCAAACCCATCTACCACAATTAAAACATTCTGGTTAGCATTAATAGAGCTTTTACCCCTGACGGTAACCGTTCCTCCCGAAGACAATACGCCGGGAAGAAGATTTTTAAATTTTTCATCGATGCTGCCAGCGCCGATCTGCTTATCCAGGTCTACGTGGGTAACATGCGAAAATGCACCTGTAACTCTTTCCTTGGGTAACGACTGGTAGCCCGTGCTTACATAATTCACAACCGCGGTATCGATCAAACTGCTTTCGATCGAGAGCACCAGCGAAAGATTTGTGGCGTCCGAAAGCATTATCTCATGTGTTTTATAACCAATTGAACTGAAAATCAGAATATCGCCCGCATTCGCCTCTATTTTAAACCGGCCTTCACTATCTGTAACCGTACCCTTGCCCGTTCCTTTTATCATCACGTTTACGCCTGCCAGCGGCAATCCATTGTCGCCACGTATTATTCCACTGTATGGTGGAGCGGCGGCAAGCTTTTCCGAGATATTTATAAACTCTTCAGCACCGCGGGATTTTACGATAATATTTTTTTCATCGATAACATACGTGAACGGCGTTGTTTCGAAACACTGGTCGAGCACTTCTTTAAGCGGTGTATTAACCGCGCTAATATTTATACGGCCTATCTGTTCCAGGTCTTTCCTGAAATAAACAAACGTGAAGCCGCTTTTTTTCTCAATACTTCTAAACACGGCTTCAGCGGGTGAATTTTTGGCCTTAAGCGTAATCGTCTGGCCCCTGCCCGTAGCCGAGACCTGTAAAAAACCGGCCAATAGAATCACAATCGTCATTCTCATAATCAACAGTACTTTTTTGCATTCCGAAGAAGCTAGGAATGCCCGGCCAAACAACAATGTTTTGGCAAAAGGGGTCCTGGTAAAAGTTAAATACATAACTTTAATGTAGTTTGGGTTAAATAATAGCAGTTGCGATATTGCTGACGGTTTGCCCGGACTATGCTGACAGTGAGGTCCAAGTCACTGCAAGCTGCCCGCCCCGCACCGCGCCGGCGGGATTTTTATTGGTCGTTTCAACATTTGTTCATAGTGCCTATTTAGTGATATAAATTGTTCTTCCTTGTATATTGTAATTGATTTTACCTGTAAGGCTAAGTTTGTGTATCAATTTTGAAATCGGAATATTCCTTGGAATAATGGCCCTTATTTTTTCGTTTTCGAGATTATCCTTAAAAATCACATCTACATCATACCAGCGGTCGAGTTGATTCATTGCCGAACGGAGATCGATATCATTAAAATAAAAATTACCGTTCTTCCAGGCCATCACTTCGTCTATATCAGCGCCATTAGTTACTTCAATCCGGTTATTTGTGTTTACCGATGCCTGCTGGCCCGGTTCTAATATTTGCGATAAGGAAGCATACTGCACCTTCACGCTTCCTTCCAGCAGCGTGGTATAAACCGACTGATCATCGGCATAGGCGTTTATATTGAACCGGGTTCCCAAAACCTGTATTTCCGTCTTACTGTCTACCAAAACGGTAAAAGGCTTTTGTTTATCGGGTGCCACTTCAAAATAGGCTTCACCGGTTATTTCAACTTTTCTTTCGTTGCCCCGGAAGGCGGAAGGGTAGCGGATCGAGGACGCAGCGTTGAGCCATACGCGGGTGCCATCCGACAGGCGGACTTTATATTGACCACCCTTGGGCGTAGACATAATATTATAGGTAATATCTGTTTCCGGGGAATTATTTAAGGTCCGGTAACCGATCTCACCGTTAGCCAGTTTAATCACTTCGGCATTCGATTCAACCGCCACCGTACCATCAGTGGTTGTGTCGAGAACAATCGTCCGGCCATCGGCAAGGGTAAGGGTGGCACGCTCGCCTCCCGGGCCTATATCGGTTTTCGCAACATCAATCTTTATGCTTTCCGTTTTAATTTTTACGTTTTGATTCCAGAGGTAAGCCGCTGCGCCAATTACAATAATAACAGCGGCAGCATATTTAATCCAGTTGGTTTTGAGGAAGCGCAGGCTGGCCACCGGCTCCTGGTCAGGCAAGGTTTTTTTCGCCTGTATCTCGGAGAATATCCACTCCCATTGAACGTCCGGAGCCTTTTCGTGAGCGTATTTTTCCAGCAGGGCCTGTACATACTGTTGAAACGTGCCATCATCCCCGGTTTCAGCAATCCAGTTGTTTAGTTCCTGCTGCTCAGCCGCGGTTGCCGTCTGGCTGGTAACCTGGTTCAACAAATACACTATTCTTTCTGAAGAAGCTGCCATATCGCGAATATTGAAAGGAAGATGGGAATTCCGCGGTGATGTACTAGTTGAACTAAAAAAAATTAAAAAAAACTCCTGCCTTTCCTGTGATTTCCCTGAGGCGGCGGATAGCTTCGGCGAGATGATTTTTTACCGTATGGGGTGAAACGCCCATGGCTTTGGCCACTTCCTCCCGCGACATTCCTTCCTGTTTGGCAAGTTTATAAGCGGTAGCCTGCTGAGCCGGCAGTTGGCTTACCGCCTTGTCCATTAGCTGGTATTGTTCTTCGAGATGAAGATGATCGCGATCATTTTCCGAAGTCTGATCCGCGATTGCTGCTATTTCGGAGCGGAACTTTTTCTCAACGGCTTCGCTTCTGAAGTGTTGATATATGCAGCGATAAAAAACGGTGAACAGGTAGGGACGCGGTTGGGTGACGGCAGCGAGCAGATCCCTTTTTTGCCATAACAGGATGAAAACCTCCTGAACAATTTCTTCGGCGACATAGGAAGAGCCAGACATTTTTAATGCCACGACATAAAAGCGGTCTTTATAGAGCTCAAATAATTGCCTGAAAGCCCGTTCCCCGCCCCCGGCAATTTGCTGCAGCAGTTTTAATTCATTATGATGGGTATGTTTTTCCAAAACCGGCCCGGAAACTAAGAAAAATATTACAATTGGGCGGAGCGGGAATAGCACCATCACCCTTTTCCAATCAATTAATGAGTACATCCTTTCCAATAATAGCCTCCAGCTTACCTAACCCATAGAAGCGGGTAATTTCATTCTTTTCAGATGCATTTCCGCGTTCAAAAACTCTTCTAATAATTGCTTTAGCATGTTGATCCCAGTCGATGGAATGGATATCAGTATCCCAGAAAAGGCTCTTTCTTAATATGGAAAAATCCGGATAGCGTCTTGGTGTTTCTTTACGTTTTTCTTCATTAATATCATAAAATATCTGAAGCATCAGTAATGCTCCCTCTTCAAAGCCAAGTGCATGCTCTATTTTCAATGCCAGCCTCGTATTTAACTGTCTCTTTCCCTTTATCATAGCATTAAAACTCTGAGGATGTTCTGGTAAAGAAATGGCAAAAGAACGCTGGCTTACGTTCCTCTTTTTAAGCTCCCGGGCAATAACAGCGCCAGGATGTATCCCTTTGTATTTTTGAAATCTTTCGAACATCAATAAAAATGTAAGCAAATCTGCTTACATTTTTATTGTACGTGATTTTCAATATCTTATGATACCTTTCGACAATTGTTGGCTCCGCATGAATACAACGGCGGGATAAAATATATTAGTTCGACCCCTTCCGGTTTCTTTTGCTCAGCCCCAGATATCCTTCAACTCTTCCTTCCATGAGAAGGACAGATGATCCTCCTCTTTTAGCCGGCGGCTGATCTCCCATTTCAGATCGGGATAATTCCGGTGATAAAACTCCGATAAGCGAATCACACGTTTGCCATCTTTATTAATGAATAAATACTCATACTGCCCGTACCGGGCAGGAAGCAGGCGGATAGTATAACCATCAAGTTCAGCGTAATAGTAAATGCGCTGTCGTCCAAGCCCGAGAAAACGACGGACGATTATGCGGTCCATCTCCAGTTTTACCCGGATAACCCGAAGGCGAATTTCACCAAATACGATCCAACACCATATAAAGGCCATGAATAAGTAGAATACAAGTAATCCGGGCGACTCCCGAATTACCCGCTGTACTTATTATCTTCGGTTCCATTAACTCTTTATCGTGATGACCAGCCGACGCAAAACCCTCCGGTTTCTCCTTTTTTATCTGATGTCCATACTTGCTTTTGGTTTGCTGTATTATGGGTATTGGCTTTTTAATATGGATTCATTCATGATCAACGAACAGTTCAATGCGCGGCATTTTGATGCAGATGCAGAAATGTATGATAAGCCGGGAAACCTGGAAGATTATCGCCGGCAGGCCGACTCCATGAAAATGCTGCGGAAAAACACAATGGATACACTGGTCATCGAGCAGCAAAAGGCGAATTCCCTGAAGCCCATAGTTGTCGACCTTCGAAAAAAACATGAAGACGCGCAGTGGAAAAATGTTGAAGTATGGAAGAAAAAACAGGTTCCCGATTCCCTGCGAAATAAGCTGGCTGCCATGGACTATGGGCTGGAGACCCTGAAGGAAAATACATCGAACGGCTCAATGATCGCCAATATGAAAATGGAAAAGACCAGGATAGAATTGGAAATCGCCAAAATTGAGGTCAGATCAAGCGACTATATCCTGAGCCACCTGACACTTTTCCAGGACTCGGTATTGACACGGAAAATGCTGGCAGCCGATAGTATCTATTACGGGTTAATGCATCACAGGATCCCGGATCTGAATACCGGGTTGAGCAGCATTCAGTACGAACTCGGAGCAATCGGCTACACAGTACAAACAGACGTGTACCGGGAACTAAACCTGTTAGACTTCCTGCTGTTTAGTGCAGCAAACGCGTCGACCGTGACGTATGGCGATATTACTCCTAACAACCGCTGGATGCGATTTGCTTTATTTTGCCAGGCGGTGAGTTGTATTATTTTAATTGCGTTCCTGACCGAAAACATGCTAAGTGATAAAAATAATGGAAGCGGCACGACAACCCCATAGCACCATTATATTTAGTGCCTACCGAAAATGGTCTTACAACTCCAGGGATTATCAAAAGAGCTGCAAATATCTTACTTTTGCATTCTTAAGTTCTTTACTTTACTTTTTATCAAGCAATTAAGGTTCCCGCGTAATAACGGGATTAATAGGGAATTGTGTGCAAATCACAAGCTGTCCCGCAACTGTAAGTAACGGTAAAGTTTTTACCCTTGTTGTCCACTGTCTGGCCTGAAGCAGGACGGGAAGGACGGTAAAAATGTTACAAGTCAGGAGACCTGCCTTTATTGATTTTGACAATGCTTTCGGGGAAAGAAGCAGTTGTTGAAACCGATACGTGTTAACCGGCCATCTTATACCCGGAAGGCATCAGCATGTGTCTGTTTCTTACTGCTTCCCCTAAAAAACATTGCAGGTTTAGCAAAGGGCTTTTAACTGATTTATTCATTTTAAAAGCATTGAACATGCAAACACACAACCTGGGCTACCCGAGGATAGGTAGCCAAAGGGAATTGAAAAAAGCCTCGGAGCAATATTGGTCGGGCAAGATCGGAGCTATTCAGTTACAGCAAACGGCAAAGGAAATTCGTCAGCACAACTGGAAACTGCAAAAGGACGCCGGAATAGATATTATTCCATGCAATGACTTTTCTTTTTACGATCAGGTATTGGACATGTGCCTTACGGTTGGCGCTATCCCGGAACGATATCATTCACTGATCGAAAAACAAAAATTAAAAGAAATAGATATCCTGTTTGCCATGGCAAGAGGGTATCAGAAAGATGGCTTTGATTTAACTGCAATGGAAATGACAAAGTGGTTCGATACCAATTATCATTACATCGTTCCTGAATTCACTGCCAATCAAAAATTCTCCTTTTTCTCCTCCAAGGTGGTCAGCGAGTTCAACGAGGGAAAGCAATCGGGATTTAACCTGAAGCCCGTGCTCCTGGGGCCCGTTTCATTTTTACTATTGGGAAAAGAAAAGGAAGATGGATTTAACAGGCTGGAATTAATTGACAAATTACTGCCTGTTTATTTTGAATTGCTTAAAAAGCTCACTGATAGCAATGCGCATTATATTCAGTTTGATGAGCCTTGCCTGTCGCTGAATCTCAGCTCCCGGGAAAGAAGTGTTTTCACGAAGGCGTATAAATCCATTAAAAGTCATTTTCCTGAAATCCATATTGTTCTGGCCAGTTATTTTGAATGCTACGGAGAAAATCTGACCACTGCACTTCAGCTACCTGTTCAAACTATTCACCTGGACCTGGTGAGATGCCCTTCCCAGATCAATGATATTTTATCTACTGAATTTCCAAAAACAAGAACCAACCTGTCACTGGGGCTTGTAGATGGAAGAAATATATGGATTAATGACTTTAGCGAATCGCTGGCCATAATAAAAAAGACCACTGATAAATTAGGGGAAGAAAGAGTATGGATAGCGCCTTCCTGCTCATTACTGCATGTCCCCTGTGATCTGGATGCAGAGAAAAACGAAGCCGCATTAACACCTGAAATAAAGCAATGGCTGGCATTTGCAAAACAAAAATTAAATGAGGTAGTTGTATTAAAAAAACTGGCGACAGGAGAAAAATCAAAAGAGATCGGCGAATTATTTGATGCCAATAAAAAAGCAGTCCAAAGCAGAAAAACATCTTCGCTGATTCATGATCAGCGGGTGAAACAAAGAGCCGCTTCCGTTACTGGCCAGGATGCCAAAAGAAAGAGCACATTTACTACGCGAAAAGAAAAACAGCAGCGCCTGCTTAAACTGCCGTTATTTGCTACTACCACAATCGGATCGTTTCCGCAAACTGCAGAAGTGCGTTCCTGGAGAGCTAAATTGAAAAAAGGAGAATTGAATCAGCGGCAATATGATGAATTAATTGCAAAGGAAACAGAAGCATCCATTCGCTGGCAGGAAGAGATAGATATGGATGTGCTCGTGCATGGAGAGTTTGAGCGCAACGATATGGTGGAATATTTTGGTGAACAACTGAATGGATTCGTATTTACGCAAAATGGATGGGTACAGAGTTATGGCAGCCGTTGTGTAAAACCTCCCATCATTTTTGGAGATGTAAGCCGTCCTGAGCCTATGACGGTCAGATGGTCGTCTTACGCACAATCTTTGACCAAAAGATGGGTAAAAGGGATGCTGACCGGTCCGGTAACGATATTGCAATGGAGCTTTGTTCGGAATGATCAGCCAAGAAGTGAAACGTGCAACCAGATTGCCCTGGCCATACGGGATGAAGTAGTTGATTTGGAAAAAGCAGGAATTCATATTATTCAGATCGATGAACCAGCTATACGCGAGGGGCTACCGCTTCGCAAAGAAAATTGGAGAGCGTATCTTAACTGGGCGGTAAATGCTTTTCGGATTTCTTCTTCGGGCGTAAAAGATGAAACGCAGGTCCATACGCACATGTGCTATTCAGAATTTAATGATATCATCAGTGATATTGCCGCGATGGATGCAGATGTGATCACCATTGAATGTTCCAGATCACAGATGGAATTACTCGATGCGTTCGCGGCGTTTAAATATCCAAACGACATTGGTCCGGGCGTATATGATATCCATTCACCCCGCGTTCCTTCAAAGACAGAGATGATTGGATTAATGGAGAAAGCCAGGTCGGTAATTCCTGCTGAACAGTTATGGGTCAACCCCGATTGTGGCCTTAAAACGCGCCAATGGCCGGAAACCAAAGCAGCCTTGCTGGAAATGGTCAATGCCGCTAAAGAATTAAGGTCGGAAATTTTACAACCACATTAATATAGCAACTATATTATTTCTTCTTACCTATTGTTATGAAATTGACGGCTACCCGGTGAAAGATAAGAAGCCCGTCGATTTCATAACACTTAAAAATATACCATGAGCATAATTGATAAGAAAATGGATGCCTCGGAAACCCGCGTATTCAAAGCCGTATTTCCGGATACCACCAATCATTACGACACTTTGTTTGGAGGTACGGCAATGGCGCTGATGGACGAAACCGCATTTATAACAGCCACCCGGTACAGTCGGCAGAGAATGGTTACCGTCAGCAGCGACCGGATCGACTTCACCAAACCCATACCTGCCGGAACGATTATTGAGTTGATAGGCAGAGTGGTACAAGTGGGAAGAACCAGCCTTAAAGTAAGGGTAGATATTTTTACAGAACAGATGTATGATACGCACAAAGAAAAATCCGTCACGGGAGAGTTTACTTTTGTGGCCATTGATCATGATAAGAAGCCCGAGAAAATCAAATAATATATGAAGAGGCTGCAGTAACCTTTTGCCCCGGCGCAGGATTTATTCGTGCTGCTATACACTTTTTCTGCAATTCATTCGTTAAATTTGCAATTACACAACCTTCCGGTTGACTTGCCGTTCAGGCCATTCCTGTATAAAGAAATACAATCAGCAATCTTACTTTCTTGCCATCTTAACTTTTGCCTGCCTTCACATTAAATTAATATGACAATGCAAAAGAAAGGTTTTTTGATTGACATGGACGGTGTGATATATAAAGGAAGTGATCCTATCCCCGGAGCCGTGGAGTTTATCAATGATTTAAGAGAAAACGGATATCCGTTTCTGTTTCTGACCAATAACAGCCAGCGTACAAGCCGGGATATCTCTTACAAGCTCGGCAAACTCGGTTTTAATGTCACCGAGGAGGATATTTTCACCTGCGGTATGGCAACGGCCCGCTATCTGGCTTCACGAAAAGAGAATGGCACCGCTTATGTAATCGGTGAAGGAGGTCTGCTCAACGAACTGCACAAAGTTGGCTATTCCATCATTGACGATCATCCCGATTTTGTGGTCATCGGCGAAGGACGAACGATCATGCTGGAAGCTGTTGATAAGGCGATTAATATGGTGATGACAGGATCAAAGCTGATCGCCACCAATATGGATCCCAACTGCCCGGTTGCAGGGGGAAAATACAGGGCCGGATGCGGTGCTTTTGTGGCCATGATCGAAGTGGCAACCGGTAAGCAGGCCTTCAGCGTTGGAAAGCCCAGTCCTATTATGATGCGCATGGCGCGCAAAAAACTGGGACTGGCTACCGCCGAAACAATCATGATTGGTGACACTATGGGCACCGACATTCTCGGCGCAGGCTCTATGGGATTTACAACGGTACTCACCCTGTCAGGGGTAACCAGCAGGGCGGATCTGGACCACTACGGTTACACACCTGATTTTATTATTCATTCAGTGAAGGATCTGCTGGATGACGCACTGTTTCAACAGGTTTTGGAAAAACAGAACGAGGAATCACCTGTAGCGTGGGACTAGCAGGTGGCTGAATAAGATTCCCGGGACTCCGGTGAAGTCTCTTTAAAGCAGAAAGGATCGTAGTTGTCAGGCTTCCGTGTTCACTGGAACCATCTGGAATATGTAGATTATTTTGGCCCAAGGGATCGCATTCGTTGAAGGCCAAAAATATTCACTTTACCCAATTCAAAAATCTTTACACGGAACGCGCGAATAAATATCGTCAGGCAAAGTGTTTTTATTTTTCCCAATTGATCAGATCCGGGACGCTTATCTCAAAGCGATTTGGCAATCGCAAAAGAAATCCGCGAGTGCAGGCTGTGCATCGTTCGCAGTTTATTCTAATTATCTATTGATTAAACAAGAGGCGCCGGATATTGCGGAAGCGGTAATGAAACAGGTGCTGAATGATCCGGAGAAAGAGAGTGTACGGCGAGCCTCCTGTTCAGTTACCTTTAACCGGAGTTAGCTTATCCCTGATAATATTCATTTCCAGTTCTCTTTCTTCCAAAACGATTTTTAACCCGTATTTTTCCAGGGATTTGCCAATAGATAACGGATCCATCGGATCAGCTTTTATATCGAAATCGACTGGGTCGGTAATTCCGGTTTCGTTTATCATGGGAATAGGGGAATTAAACAATTCTCTGTACATCAGGGCTATGATAAATTCATCTATGGATAGATTATGAAGCAAAATGGTATTGTTTGAAGTATCGATAATAATATTCGTTCGTCCGCCGTGAGAATAAGGGATATTCCCGTTGTTCAGGCGGGTCAATACCCAGCACCTGACCTTTCTCTTTTCCTTAAGGGCTTCAATACCCAGCGTATTGCCGAAATAATTATTCAGTTCTGCCAGCGCATCCGAACATATTTTTTGGGAATCGGAAAGGGGGCGGATAATTTCATAACAAAACATTTTCTCGGGAGGCGGCACGTACATATTATTGCTTCCAGGCACTCGATGTGTATAATAAGATGAGTCCTTCACTTCTAAAATCATTCTTGACCGCATGCCGGCATAAAAGCTTTCATATATTAACGAATTGCTGGTATTATATTTTGCAGTAAGAACCATATTGAAAATGCAATCCAGGGAGGAATTTTCGGCCAGCAGACTGACCCGGTTTCCTCTTTTCGTTGCCTGAGTAGAATTGCTACTGGGGATACCTTCTATATTTCCGGTAAGCAAAGAACTATATTTAAGGTTATTTTCCTCCAGCCGATAATCGGGCCCCAGGCCACCCAACAGCATGGGCTTATCGATATCCTGGCCAAAAATATCCCGTTTTTGATGCAGGGATATTTTTTCTCCGGACAGCACTTTCTCGATATTTTCTTCATTTACCTCTTCAGATCCCGTAATAGCTATTACCCGGCCGTCGCCGTTTATCCAAACATCATGGGGAAGTAAATTGTGCGGGAAATAGCTGCTCAAAAGCGAATCCTGTGTTACCGATGGGAGGACTGAGTTCTTCAGAAAATTATTGTTCTCTAAAAAACGTAAGACAGCTTCTTTTTTTTCAAAAGTTACCGGCAGAATAACGACTTCATGGGGATGTTTTCTTTGAATCTTGTCCAGGAAGGGAAGAGCGTAAAGGCAGGAACCACACCAGGTAGCCCAGAAATCGAGTATGACCAGCTTGTTTTTGAAATCGGACAAACGGGCGGTGGGTCTAGGATATCTCGCAAGATTATCAAACTTGAAATCAGGGCATTGCTGCCCGATTTCAAGTGCACGAACGGAACCATTCGGTTGCGCCTTGATTGTAACGCAAGAAATGCTTAAAATTAAAAGGCCAATAGCCTTCCTAAAAATGACTTTCATATAAAAAGGAATTAACGGAAATGATTTCAATACCCCGGATTTTGAATCAGCTTGGGATCTGTTTGAATATCTGAAAGCGGTATGGGCCAGAGAGAATCCAGGGAATTCCAGCCTGGCTTTTCGGAGCCCAAAACATTGTCTATTCTCCCGGTTCTTTTCAGGTCGAACCAGCGATGCCCGGTTTCTGCGAACAGTTCTACTCTTCTTTCCTGCTCAATGGCTGTTTGTAAAGAGGAGAGATCATTGGCTATTGTATTTGAAAGACCGGCCCGGTTGCGAATGGTGTTAAGGTCTGCCTGTGCTCCGGCGATGTCATTCAGAAAAGCCCGGGCCTCTGCCCTGATCAGGTAAAGCTCGGATAATCTCAATAACGCATAGTACTCGTTTCCGTCATTGCCGACCATCTTATACTTGTACGGATAAAAGTATGTTTTGCCTTCATAGTCGGCCGAGCCAATCCATTTGCGCCTTCTTTGATCACCAGGTTCAAATGCCGAAACCAAAGCATCGGAACATAAAAGCGAAGGGTTGGTAGAGAAAATGAAATTGCCTGCTTCCACATTGCCATCCGTCGAATTGTTTGCGAATTGAAGTATGATTTCCGGGTTATTTTTGATAGCGAAGCTGTCCAGATCGGTAAGCAATTGGTAAGCGCCTGAATTATTAATTACCCGGGACGCCAGATTCTCTGCATCCTGCCAATTTCCCTGATAGAGGTATACCCTTGCCAGCAAAGCTAACGCTGTCCATTTATCGGCCCGGGTTCGCTCGCCGCCGGTGAAAGCATAGTCATCATCCATCAATTCCCCCGCATCCAAAAGGTCTTGCGTGATTTGACTATAAATCTCTGTGGTTGAAGTTCGGGTTGCCATAGCATTTCCACGGACCTGCGAGCTGAGGAGAAGCGGGGAATCTCCAAACAGATTGATCAGATAGAAATAACATAAAGCCCGTATAAATTTTGCTTCTCCGGTATACTGATCTCGAGCATGAGTCGATAGAGAATGCCCCTGATCCATACCTTCGATAGCCAGGTTTGCCTGATAGATAATGTTGTAAAAAGTGGACCAGGGCAATTGATAACTGGTGGCTCGCAAGTTGTTGTCTTTGTAATCATCCCAAACGGGATCAGGATAAAAATTATATACTTCATCCCCTGTCAGGCCGGTTAAAATAGTTGGGTTAACAGCGCTGCCGGCGAAATTATCCCTTAAAGTCCTGTATATGCCGGCAATGGCCGCATTAGCATTTTGGTCGGATGAAAAAACCTGGCTGGCAAGTATCTGGTCCGTAATAGAATTTATTGTGACAGCCTTTTTGCAGCTTTTCAATGGAAAAGTAATGAGAAGATACCCGCCTATTGACAGGCAGGCAGTGAGATTAAATAGTCTTCTTGATTTCATTTTTTATCGCTTAAAGTGAGCACTTAATTCCTGCCGTCAGCATTTTCAGCGGCGGCACAACAAGATTTGAGTTGGAAGCATTTTCGGGGTCGTATCCTTTGTAATTAGTGAACGTGAACATATTCTGGAGTTGAATATATATCTGCAGGCCGCTGATTTTTAAATGGTTAATCCAACTGCCAGCGAAATCGTAAGTCAGAGACACATTTTTCAACCTTAAAAACGAAGCCCCGCTGATTGTGGCGTCTGAATAAGTATAGTAACTCAGCGGCAGCGTGTAAGTAGTCGATGGAGCGGGATGGACATTCAGGTCGCCTGTTTTCTTCCAATAGGGAAGATATACATCCCACCCGTTGGCCATTTTTCCCGTGTTTCCATAAAGCTTGAATAAATTATAACCCTGCTGGCTGACATACTGGAAAAATATATTCAAGTGAAATGCTTTGTACCGGAACGCATTTTCAAATCCTCCGTACCAGGCCGGTGCTAATTTGCCGGCGATGATAAAATCACCTCCCTGCTGGTTATAAGATGAGGTGGACGTGTAATTGCCGT
>JBGAJL010000060.1:0-26569 GCA_044224935.1 Flavitalea sp. | reverse complement strand
AGATTCTCCTGCATCACCCGGTCAAATTCATTCGCCATACGCTGTTATTGCGAATCGAAAATAGAACCAGCGACAGCTAAGGCAATGGTGTTTTAACGTATAGGTGATATGTTTTAAAGCGGTAAATTATGGTGATAATCTCCCGGCGCATTTGGGAATATTGCTGTTGATAAGCGCTACCATTTCTTTCTTCATAAACCTGCACTCTGGCGGTGCAGTGCATTGAGTATTTTAAAATGTGTCGCTGTATTTGGAAATATTCCCCTGAAAGCTGATGAGCCGGGGCCATATGCAAACACCGGTACCATGATATTGGTATGATCGTCTGTGCTGAAGCTTCCACGGATCATTCCTTTGCGGTATTGTGCATCCTGGAAAGTCAACCCTCCTGTTTCATGGTCCGCTGTCACTACTACTAATGTCTCTCCATTTTTATCAGCAAAACGCAGGGCCTCTCCCACCATTTTATCGAAGTCGTGCAGTTCGGTGACTACATACGGTAAATTGTTCGAATGCCCGCCGTAGTCGATCTGGGCGCCTTCGGCCATAATAAAAAAACCTTCTTTATTCGCAGATAAAAGCTCAAGGGTTTTCCTGAAGGAAGATACCAGCATATCGCCGCGGCCATTCTTTACCGGCCTGCATACAGAATCATCCAGCAGCACCAACTGCTTGCCATTTCCCGATACGGCATTGAACGCTTTGAGAGTGGTTGATAATTTATAGCCTTTATCAGCAAGTTTTTGCATGAGCTGCTTATCGGGATTTTCTGTAAAGCTTTTGCGATTGGGGCCCACAAGAATATCCACATGGCTTGATGCAAGGTCGGAAGCGATTTCGTACGACATCGAGCGGTCGGGTTGATGTGCATAAAAAACAGCCGGAGTGGCATCTGTGATATCACCGCTGCTGATGATCCCGGTTTTCATTTTGTATTTCGCCAGCTTATCGGCCAGCGATAGTATCGGACGCTTCAAAGTGTCCATTGCGATAAACCGGTTGTTCGTTTTCTCTCCGCATGCGAAAGCAGTGCCGCCCGCTGCAGAATCGGTAAAATCGGAATCTGCCGCCTCGGTCCGCGAAAGGCCGATGAACCGGAACATGGCGAGGTTAAGGTTGCCATAATTAGCAGTGAGCGCCGCCTGAATTTGCGCAAGCCCCATACCGTCACCGATCAGCAGGATCACGTTTTTGACTTTTCCCGTACCGCCATCATTTTTATAAGTGGGCGTATAAACCGAATAAGGTTTGCTATTTGTGTATTCCTGTTTTGCTTTATGCGCATAGAATTCCTGCAATTGCCCGGGATGATCGGTGCCGATCCAGTCTACACCCAGCTTTTCCAATTCTATCCAGGTATTGACATTATCTTTTGTGTCCCAGAAGCGGAACGGTTTTCCGAGCGCATGTGCGTGATCGATAGCCTGTTTAAGTTTTGCGGCATCTTCAGTAACGGGTGTTCCTTTTCCGTTCCAGTTACTTAATGTTTTTACGTCGGCACTGATAAGTGCGATATGTGATAATTGCTCTTTGGTGTATTCGATGCCGGGGCGGCCGTCGTAAGAGAGAAACGCGGGATAGTCGCTGAATTTTTCCGGTGGCGGAATATTGCCCGTTAATACAATATGCACTGCGCGGGGATTCTTAGTGAAATCAAAAACACCGGGATATCGGTTGCTCAATAATACGATTGCCGGGATCACATCGGAATAATTTTCTTTAATATCGATGAGCAGTTGTAATTTTTTGGTACTGTCTTCCCGGATATTACCGCCATTGCGCCTGAACATTTCTGCGATGACGGAAAAATATAGTTTATCAAGTGTACGATCGGCCCGTATATCTTTTGCATCATGCGCTACCAGCAGGGTGCCATTGCGCAGATATACATCCGCTTCTATCGAACCCATTCCCGCATAATAGGCAAACAGGAATGGGATATCCTGGTTATAATCGTTGTGGCTATGACCGATATTTTCGGAATAGCGGACGGGTTGTGAGAAGCTGATTGAAGAACAAAAGATAATTATCGCGGCAAGCGCCGGAAAACGGAATTGATTTTTCATAACCGAATTAAAAACCATACACCGCCCGGAGGCAGTGTATGGAGGTGAAAAATAAAAATGTTCAGGCGATTACCAACCGGGTGTCTGTTTGTATTGCCCGTTGCTTTTCGCCACTTCATCAGGGCTGATCGGCCAGGCCATGTTCCTGGCGGGATCAAAATGGCGTGCCGGCCATACCTGCTCAATAGTATAAGGTGAATTAGGGTCCGTATTGTTGGTGTGTATGCGGCCGTGAAGGGGTGCGTTGATTTTGTCGAAATCACCCCATCTTTTCAGATCCATAAACCTGTCGGTCCATTCGCATGCCAGTTCTACACGGCGCTCATGCTTCAGATCATCCATCGTAGGACTGGAAATATCGGTCAGGCCCACGCGTCTTCTCAGTTCATTCAGCGGTCCGGCTGCGTCGCCTGATCTACCCAGCTGTATTAGTGCTTCCGCCTTAAATAGCAGCACCTCTGCATAGCGCATCAGCGGCAGGTTGAGCATAGTTGTGGGATAATCTCCGCTGGGATTGATCATAGGGTTGGTTTTCGAATCTTCATTTTTACCATAGCGGTATGGGTCCATATATTTACCTATCTGGAAACCCGAAAGGCTGTTAGTGGAAAAATAAGAGCGCTCAACTCCGAAATAAGTGAATTTATCACCGAAATTCAGGATAGTCACGTCTCTGCGGGGATCACCCGTTTCATATTCTTCAAACAATTCTTCTGTTGGCTGAAAGTATCCCCAACCATTGAAGATGCCCCACCCTTTATTTTCGAGCACCACGCCGGGAAATTCGGATCCGCCCTGTACGCCGGAAGTTACTGACCAGATGTATTCAGAACTCCAGTTGTTGGTTACGCTGAAAACGGCCTGATAGTTAGCTTTTCCACTTCCGGCATTGGTGATCAGCGCGCGATGGCCTTCGTTATGGATCTTATCACACAGATCAGGGATAAGGCTCCACTTGCTGTTGTCATACTGTGCCCAATAGGCGTAAGTCTTCACCATATAGGCCCAGGCAGCGGCTTTATGCGCACGCCCGCGGTCTTCGGCAGCATAATCTTCGAAGAAAGGCAGCAGGTCGGCAGCTTTTTGAAGATCGCTGATGATGATCGCATAGTTGTCTGTCACTGAAGCAAGCTGTGGCGGCATTCTTTTGCCGTATTCCTCGTTTTCGGGCCCATCGAAGGGCACCCCCTGCGATTGAACTCCCCAGCTGTAGGCAATCCAGAAATGGGCAAATGCGCGCATGAAATAAGCTTCTCCCAGCGCCCTGTTTTTTACGGATTCACTTACATTGGTTGCCGTTGCAATGCCCTGGATAAACTGGTTGGCTTTGTTGATGAGCCAGTAAAGGTCCGACCAGCCCTGTGCGAGGTAATCTTCACTTCCCGTGGGAATAAAGTTCTTGATGTTTTCTGCCGCAGCTTTCACTCTTCCCACGATGATGTCGTCACTGGCATTCTGCATATAGAACAGGTCCCTGCCCCAGGTGGATTCGTAACGCATCGGCACGTATACGGATGCGATCGCTTTTTCAACATCGGCATCGCTGTGCCAGAAGAAGGCGGTGGTCGGTTCCCCGTTGGGCTTTGTATCCACCCAATTCTTATTGCAGGCGGTCATGCCCGTAAGAACGATTATATATATCGGTATAAAAATGCTTTTCCGTGTCATGATTCTAAGGATTTGTATCAAAAGTTTAATTTAAGTCCTGCAGCCAGCACGCGCGATACAGGGAATTGTCCTCCATCCAGGCCGATGCCGCCCACCTCGGGGTCCATGCCCGAATATTTGGTGATAGTGATCAGGTTATCGGCGCTGATGTATACACGCATACCGGTGTTCCATGACATTTTATGGAAGGTGTAACCCAACTGAATGTTCTTCACTCTCAGGTAATCGCCTTTTTCAAGATACCAGTCGGATGTGGTCTGGAAGTTCTTGTTCGGATCGCTGGCCGAGATACGCGGGATATTTGAATTTGGGTTTTCAGGAGACCAGGCATCGAGGATTTTGTTCCACCTGTTGTATCCCTGTTCTGCTCCATTGAGTGTAGACTGCTTGAAGGCGTGGAAGATCTTTCCGCCGGAAACACCCTGGAAGAAAAGGCTGAAGTCAAAATTCTTCCAGGTAAGGTTGGCCGTAAATCCATACGTCATTTTCGGAAATGCGCTGCCCATGTAGGTGCGGTCGTCATCGTCGATCTTGCCGTCGTTGTTAAGATCCACAAATTTCAGATCACCGGCTTTGGCGTTGGGTTGGATCGGGTTGCCGTCTTTGGTATATCCCTGTGCCTCTGCATCCGTCTGGAATATGCCATCGGTTTTGATCAGCCAGAACGAATAATACGGCTGGCCCACCACAGAACGGTAAGGCTTCAGAACGCCTCTCCAGCCATCGTCAAACTTCCAAAAAGAATTGGGACTGTCGTCGATGTATTCTACGCGATTCTTAAGCGTGGCGATATTGCCGGATACGGTGTAGCTGAACTCTCCCACACGATCGCTCCATGCTGCTGCGAGCTCAAAACCTTTGTTGCGGATCTTGCCCTGGTTGATTAAAGGAGCCCCGTAACCGAAGGTATTGGGCCATTCGGTATCCTGTTGTTTGATGAGGTCGAAGGTCAGTTTGTTGAAGTAGTCGGCGGTGATGTTCAGTCTTGCGTTCAGCAGGCTGACATCAACACCAAAATCTGATTGTTCGGAAGTTTCCCAGGAAAGGTTTGGATTGTACTGGCTGTTAATATATAAAACGTTGGTTTGTGGTGAGCCATCCCCGATCTGATAGGTCTGGTCAGATGTAAGTTTAGGATAGCCATAATACCGCTGGATGGATCCGATGTTTCCGATGCGGCCCCAGCTGGCGCGGATTTTCAGCAGATCGATGCCGTTGACAGTAAAGAAAGGCTCAGAGCTGATTTTCCATGCAGCGGTAACGCCCGGAAATCCTTTACCCCGGTTACTGGCCGCCAGACGGCCAGCGATATCATAGCGGTAACTGCCTGTTACAAAATAGCGGTCGGCCCAGCTATAAGAAATTCTTCCCACGTAGGAGGCATTGCGATCGGCCCAGGTGGTATCGGTTGGTTTATTCTGATCGAAAATAGAAGCATTGATAAAAAACTGCGCCCAGTCGGCTTCGTTTTCAAAGCCTTTTGCCGTTGCACTGAAAGAGCGTGCCCCATTTTCCTGTGCGGTCATCGAAGCCATCGCCGCGATGCGGTGCCTGTTGAATACGCGGTCGTAATTAAGTGTATTCTCCCAGATCCAGTTATAACCGCTGTTGGTGGAATAGGTCAGCGTATTTTGGTTGTTGGGCTTACCAGGTTCGGTTCTCCTCGGTTCGAAATTCTTCCATAACCAGCTGTTCTGGCGATATGAAAACCTGGACAGGTAGGTGAGGCCGGGAATGATCTGCGATATCTTCAGTTCGGTTACGGACTGAAGATCGGAAGTTTTGTTGTAGGGTTTATTTCTTAACAGTGTTGCCACCGGGTTGATCACATCACCGTGTATGCCGAGGTATGGGGATTCCCTTGGCCCGACACCGCCAAAAGTTCCATCATCATAGTAAGGCGTTGCCGAACGGGGCATATAAATAGCTGAGAGTATGGTTCCGCTATAGCCGCTGGATGTTTCTGTGCCGCGGTTGTCATTATTGTTCCAGAATAATTCCTGGCGCAGTTTCAACTTGCTGCTGAATTGGCAGTTGGCGTTGAAACGCATGGACATGTTCTTGTTGTACGTATTAAGCAGCGTTCCTTCTTCTTTTTCATAGCGCGCCTGCAGCAGGGTGGAGAATTTATCAGTGCCGGCGTTTACCGTCACCGTATGCCGTTGTACAAGAGCCGTGCGGAATATGGAGCCGATCCAGTCGGTGCGGGTTACCTGGGCGTAAGGATTGAGTGAAGCATCCCAGCCGCTTAAGGGAGGCAGACCTGCATTGGCGTAGGCAAGATTGGAAACCTTGGCTTCTTCGGCAGCAGTTAATGACTGCGGCAGGCGCCAGGCGTTTTTCATACCGGCGAAACCATTGTATTCGATCGTGGGCTTACCTTTTGAAGCCTGCCGGGTAGTGATCAGGATAACGCCTGCAGATCCTGAAAATGCACCATAGATAGCCGCAGAAGCTGCGTCTTTAAGTACGGTTACCGATTCGATATCGGCCGGATTGTAGGGCGCATTCGGTACTCCGTCTACAACATACAGCACACTTTCATCTCCACGTGAACCGACGCCCCTGATAGTGATCTTGGGCGTGCTGTTGGGATGCCCGCCGTTGCTGATTGCTGTAACGCCAGGCACCTTTCCCTGGATCATGCTTTCAACACTTAATACCGGCCTGTTTTTGGCCTGTTCGATATCCGGAACTACGGCCACCGCTGCGGAAAGGTCCGATTTTCTCATGGTACCATATCCCACCACTACTACCTGGTCTGTTTCGGTAGCTGTGATTTGAAGCGTTATGGCAAGTTGGTCATTGTTGCCAACCGTCACCGTATTTGTTTTATACCCGATGATAGAAAATTCCAGCACATCACCGGGGTTCGCATCGATACGGAACTCACCGTTTGCATCGGTAGAAACACCTTTTCGTGTTCCCTTCAATACCACCGACACGCCTGCGAGCGGCGCGCCTTTTTCATCCTGCACCACTCCTTTTATTGTTTTGGGAGGTTGCGTCATAATTGTTTCAACTGGGTGTTGGGGCTCTTTTTTCTTCACTACTACCGTCTGGTCTACAATGCTGTATGTAAGAGGCTGATTACTAAAACAGAGGTCCAGTGTTTCCTTTAAGGATGCGTTTTTAACGTTAATGCTTACACGGGTGGCCTGCCGCATCCAGGCTTCGTCGAAGAAAAAAGCAATACCGGTTTGTTTTTTAATGTTGGTGAACACCTTCTGCAGGGTCACATTTTTTTCCGAAAGCGTTATTGTCTGTGCATTTATATGCGCACTTGTTTTTAAGCACAGCGCCAGCATCAGAAAAGCGGTAAACTTCATGGCCAACAGCGTTTTGGTTAGCGCGTTCCCGCCAAAACCGGGGAGACCGCAAGGTTTTTTTTGCATACTTTTGACATGTTTGGGTTAAAGAACAGTTTGTCACAACAATCCTGGATCATCCCAAATGACTTTTCAGTCTGCCGCTCTGACTCCACTCAGGGCGGTTTTTATTGGGCGTATCCGGAAATATTTAATTATTATCTATTACCGCTAGGGCAATACGATTATCTTTTTTCCTTCTATTTTGAAATTGATTTTACTTTCTTCCAGAATTTTCAGCACCTGAGATGCATCACTGCTGCGTGATATTTCTCCTCCAAATATTCTGTCAGGCACGGCACCCTGATAAACAACGTCTACATTGTACCAACGCGCTATCTGCCTCATGAGCGAGGTGAGATCGGTTTTATTAAATGAGAAATAACCATTTTTCCATGCTATCACCGCATCCATATCCACATTGTTCGCTACGTCTACCTGGTTTGTACGGTCGATCCGGGCCTGCTGACCAGGCGTAAGCAGCGCGGGTTTGCCATCTTTCAGCATCACCTGCACACTTCCTTCAAGCAGCGAAGTTTTTGCGCTTGTTTCATCACCGTATGTGTTGATATTGAAATGCGTGCCTAAAACGCGCACCATTGCTTCCGTGCCTGCCGGCGTATGAAACCGTACGATGAAAGGTGTATTTCCTTTACTATTCGCAGCGCGTTGTTTTGCCACTTCAAAATATGCTTCACCGGTTATATCTACCATTCGTTCTGCACCCGTGAAAATCACGGGAAAGCGGATTGAAGAAGCTGCATTCAGCCATACCCTGCTGCCGTCTGATAATTCTACCTGGTATTGTTTTCCTTTTACGGTAGTGACAGTATTATAGAAGACTGCTGCTTTGGTTTGCTGTGTGTGCTGATAAGATATTTTTCCATTTTTGTTAATGGCGATATTTTTCTCACGCAGTTCAAGTGTTGTGTTTCCATTGCTGTCAAGATCAATCTGCCGGCCGTCATCGAGTGTGAGTATAGCTCCATCGGTGCCCGGTTTCAGTTCTTTGGCATATTGTTTCTGGCGCGTGTCGCTTTTTGCCAGTTGAACCCGGGGTTTCTGTGTTCCTGACCAGAAATACAGGGCGGTTCCCAGCAGTAATGTGCCTATAGCGACAGCTGCGGCCCGATACCGGAATGCAGCTCGTTGCTTTGCATAAACAGGGACGGGTTGTTTTTTTCCGCTTTCGCTATCGAGCAGCCTGTTAAATCGTTCAACGAGGTCCGGATTAGATTGCGGTGCCGTTTCTTTTACTGTTTCCCAGTATTTTCTCAGCAAATCAGAGAACGCCTCGCTGTTTTCCAGATCGCCGGCCATTTCCAGCAATTCATTCAGTTCCAGCCTGGAAATTTTGTTTTCCAAATACTTCTTCATCAGGTACTGCCATCTGAAAATCTCATCGCTTTCCATAATTGATGCCTGGTAAGACGAGAAAAAAGAAAGCGGTAACTACTACCGCTCAAAAAAAATAGTTATCAGCTTCCCGATGAGAATAAAAACATACAGGTTCATTGTCCTGGACAGGTAGTCCCGTAGAAAACGCTGCGCTTTTACAATATGGTTGTTGACTGTGGCGCTGGAAATATTCAATTCGCTGGCTATCTGCTCATGGGAAAGCTGGTACTCGCGGCTCAGCGAATAAACCTTTTTGCATTTCGGTGGCAGATGAAGAACAGCCTCTTCCAGTTTTTCCTCGTATTCTTTCGCAAGTAATCGCTCGTCGGCGGCCTCAGGCGCTGCTTTCTGAATTTCGTCCCAGAGCAGCATGCTAAGCCGGCGATCAGCGGCAGCCGATCTTAGAAAGTCTATTGATTTATTACGCGCAATTTTAAAGAGGAATGAATCGAAATTTTTCACATCGGTAAGGCTGTCTCTCGACGTCCATATTTTCATGAACACGTCCATGACCACTTCCTCTGCTATTTTTTCAGACTTGATGAAGTGGGAAACGAAATACAGCAATCTCGCGTGGTAGATGCGAAACAGCTCCTTCATTGCCAGTTCGTTTCCTTCGATCAGTTTACGCAGTAAAACCGACCCGGAATGGAGGATATCCTTTTTATGCAAGAGATGCATTTATTAATTTTGGTAAAATAAATATAGGACAATTTTACAATTCACGGTGTGAAGTAAAGCAATGCGCAGCAATTGGATACATCTTCGCCAAAAGAAAACAATTTCTTAATCCGTGCCGGGAGGAGAAGCTGCGGGATTTTTGGCGGGTTGCCTCGATGATGGGCTTACCTGAAAAAGCGAGGCCCCTTCTAAAAAGAAACGGCCTCAAATGTAAGAAAGAGAGAAAAAACAGTTACGGGTTCAATGGCTAATGCACTTTTTTCATTTCTTTCCAGTTCTGATCCTGGTAAACGCCTGATGGGTCGAAAGTAGAGCTATTAGTAAGAATAAAACTGTTTCCATCGTTACGGCTCCAAACATGATCGTATCCTGCTGATATTTCGTATTTCCCATTCTCATCACGATAATTTTCCACTTCGCGGATGGTTTTAATGAATTCAGTGTGCATGTAATCCTGCGAGTTCTGTTGCTTTTCCCAACTGCGCATCTGGTTGTCCATGTTATTAAGCCGTTGTTGTCCGTTGCGGATGGCCTGCTCTCCTATTCTTCTCGTTTGTTCATCCATCATTTTTATTTTTCCCACATGTGCGATATGACTTTGCTGCCTGGCCTCGCGCCAGAATTTTTGAACTGCATCCTTCCATGCAGGATTTGTTCGCACACTGGACATGATCACTGCAAATTCATTTTTAGCTTTTTCGCTTTCGCCAGAGGGAAATCTGAAAAGGCAGCGCCTGGTTATTTGCGTGGTATATAATTTGTCAGACGATCCATTGTATATATTGGGTACTGTCATTTCAAGGATGGAAGCACCCAGTACAATTAAACCTGCAGAGCCATCTGCCCATTTCACTTCGGCATTGAGCGCCGTCTGGTCGATTTGCATCTGTCCTGCGCCATATTGCCGAAGCTCGGCCATTCCCTCTTCGGTATTTTTTTTCATCTGGTTAATAACACCAGTATTTTCTTCCTGCTTAGTTATCTGGGGATTGCCAATTTCAGGAAGAAAGATCTCTTTTAAATATTGTTCGGCATTCATCGGTTGATGAGCTGAGCAATTAGGTGAATTGTACTGATTAAGCTGTCTGAGCTGTGAGTTGGAGGTCCACATGTAGGTTATATCAGGATACATTTTCAGATTATACCGGGTGTCGGCCGAGCGGGCCGTAAGACTGCTGAATGTTCCTGCGCACGAAGAGCCGGGCGGATTCCAGTCGATGGTATTTTCATTCTGCCATCCTTTCGGCAGCAGGATGCTGTAAGCCTCCTGAGGCTCGGTAAATCCTGTCTTATCCAACAATCTTACGCGTTCGAATACCTGGTAATCACGGCCCTCTTTTACATCCGGGGCAGGGGCATGCGGTCCAGAGGCCTGCTGGCTGCAACTTAAAAATGCCTGCAGAGAGATAAACATAAAGCTGGCAAGACGTATGCGTTTCATCGAAAGAGTTTGTTTAGGATGAAGCCGGAGCCATATTGCACCGGTATTATTTAACTTATATCGGCATCGCAATTAAATGTCATCAAAAATTATCCTGTCCATCGTAAGTTTGGAAAATATTTGAATAAAACCGCTAAGCACCATGAAACGATACTGCCTGGCGCTGGATTTAAAAGATGATCCGCGCCTGATAGAAGAATATAAGGAACATCACCGGGCTATATGGCCCGAAATCATCAACAGTATTAAAGAACCGGGTATTACCGCGATGGATATCTATTGCGTGGGCAACCGGCTGTTTATGATTATGGAGACAAGAGACGATTTTAGTTTTGAAACAAAAGATGCTGCCGATGCCAATAATCCCAAAGTGCAGGAATGGGAGCAGTTGATGTGGCGTTACCAGCAGGCGCTTCCTTTTAGCCAGCCGGGTGAGAAATGGGTGCTGATGGAAAAGATATTCGGCCTCTGATTATTTATTCATTAAAAGCATTTTCATAAAATAACCGCCGACTACGCTTCGGGCCTGAAAGCCTACCTGTTTACCGTCGGTCGTTTCATGCCAGTCGCTGAGCGGCACGCGCGACGGGGTTTCCATAGCATACCGGTAAACGGGTTCGATCAGTTTTTCAAAATCTTCCGTCTTGCCGGCCATAGATGCTGTCCACATTATCCAGTCGGATTTTGTATAAGTCTTGCGGCTGTCTAACGGAAGCCCGTACCGCTGTTGTTTACCGAGGTAATATTTTATCTCTTTATCATAAACGGATTGGGGAAATAATTTCAGATCGAGTACTTTATCCCAGATCAGGTTATATTTCTGGCTCCAGCTTCCTTTATTTTCAAATGTGAGCGAATAATGATCCGAATCATCTGCGAGTTGCATCCATTTGCTTACCATTTTCCCGGCAATGTTCCTGTATTTAACGGCGGTGTCGCGTTCTCCCAGTGCATCTGCCAGCTCTGCATAACCGGCTATTCCTACGATTGCTTTTACGGAGAGGTTGGCATTGCGCGCGAGATGCCCTGCGAAATCGTCCGTGCATAATTGTGTTTTGGGATCAAACCCTTCATTTACGAGGTAGTTCACCCAGGTGCTGAGCGTTTTCCAGTGTAATTTTGCATAATCTGCATTTCGTTCTGCCTTTGCGAGCGCCGCAGTGAGAATAATCATATTACCAGACTCTTCTACAGGCATGTCTTCTCCGTATGTTTGCCCGTTGGCCAACGGATAAGTGCCGAGATCATGTGCGGCAAAGTCCTTTTTAAATTTACCGCTTTCGCTATAATAGAAAATACCATTCAGCATACCCTCCAGCAATTGCGGATTATAGATAAGATATAAGGGTGCCGAAGGATAAGTTATGTCTACTGTATTGATCGATCCGTTGCTGAAATTTTCTTTCGACAGCCATAATATTTCTCCGTTCGGGCTATATACAAGCTGATGTGCTGCCACACTCTGGCGGAAGGCGAGCCGGCAAAGAGTGGCATATAACTCCCCTCCCGCTCTCCGGGCATCATTATCCAGGCTATCATCAAACAACCTGCATTTCTGCATTATTTCCGGGTAGTCCCTGGTTGCTTTGTTTAATTCTCCCTCAAAGGAATGCTTTCCATCCCTGTTCCATGCCGGTCGCAGGTTTGTGCCAAAATATTGTATCGAATAAATATCATCATAGCCAATTACCACGAAGCGGGAAATAATCTCCGCTCCTACCTTTTTAATGGGAATTATTGTGTTGAGATAAAGCGCGGTGTCGGTGCGGGAGCTCGTGAGCATATTGCTGCTGAATACGTCGCCGGTTCTTTCTGAAGAGCCGATATACTGACGATAGTGTGCATCCCGGGGTGCAGTCACATACATATATCCCCAGTCGATCCGAAGGTTATCGCCTTTCTTTTTTAATACCGGTTGTTCAATGGTGCCGGCTTTAAGTATCGATAATTGAGCAGTTGAATATTGTCTGGCATTTATTTTCTGAGACGATTTATTTACCGCAATATTTGTAGAAGCCCCAAAATATATTTTTACGGCATGTTCTGCCCCGTCATTGGCCCTGATATCGAAAGAAATATAGGACACGGGCCGGGCAAGAAGATGCATGTCTCTTAACAGCAACGGTGAGGTGAACGTGAGCCTGAGGTCGATGGTGCCGCAGGTAAGATCATAAATTGTTTGAGTTGCTTTGATTTCCACATTCTTTTGCCGGGCAGCGGTAATATTTTTTTCATCTGCAAATTTGTTATAACCCAGGAAACGATAGATTTTCCCGTCTACATCAATTAATCCCAACAGTGATTGAGGCGTGCCGGTCCAGTGGCTGGTGACCGAAGAACAAATCGTGTCGCTGGTTGACCAGATGCTGAAATAAGGGTTGTGTGTAATCAACGGATATGCGGGCGCTTTCCTCATCTGTGCATTTGCGTTAAGGGCAGCAATAATTATACAGAAGAAAAAAAGAATGCTTTTGTTGTTCATCGCCCTGCAATTTTCTTACAAGATACACATAATCGATGGCGCGGATGCGCTGGATTTGAACAGACGAAAGATTAAGGATGTAAGTGTGCAGCCGAAAGATTAAGGATGTAAATGTGCAGCCGTTAATAATATTCTTAACCTTCTGTTTTTGAAACCCAGTAAACACAGGTGCCTGCAGCATTTACAGGGCCTTTTACCAGCGTGCACCTGCCGCAGCTGCCATCATTGGGATTGGGAAGAAAAAGTGCGCATTTGGCGCATCTTCTTTCTTCCGAAGGGGATTTTTCGCGATAGCCAAGTTTCTTTCGGGAAGTCATTTCGTCTTCGGTCAACCCGCTGAGGTCATTGCAATCGGCCGGTTTGTCTTTCGTTTCTTTTTTTTTCTGTGCGCAACTATTTAGTGCGGCGAAGCCAAACACTGCTCCGGCAAGGTTGAAAAAATATTTTGCAAATTGACGTCTGTCTATAGATGAATTCATTGCCAGTATTTTGCTGTTAATTCATTGAAAATTTCCCGGTAAGCGCCGCAACCTGTTTCGTAACCTCTGTATTTTCATGATATTTTTTTCCTATTTCATTCAGCGTTTCCATTATGTCTTTATCCCCTGGTATGCCATCCATCTCGGCCGCTCTTTTTGACATGGCATCGAGCGAGGCGGCGATCCAGTGATCACTGTTTTTCAATGGCATGTCTTTAAGAAAACGGAACAGGGTAAGCAAATCATTTTTGTTATTCCTGTTCATTATAACAGCCGCATGTTGTCCGATAAAGTCGAGTTTACCCGCTGTTTCCGTATGGAAGAAATCGGTATTCGATGCGAGCCACTCGGGAAAACCGCCCGCGCCACCTTCTACAGAACAAAGTATTCCTTTTATGAACCATTTATCGCCGGCATGTGTTTGAAACAGCGCTGCCAGGCTTTTCTTCATATCGTTTCCGCTATAACCTCCTGCGCTTAATAGTGCCTGGAATGAAACGGCCGCTACCGGGTCATTCATTTTTTGTAAAATAATTTCGCGGAGATCATTGAATGGCTCCGCGAGCCGAAGCGCTGCTTCGCGCATTTCGGGCAGGCTGTCGTTGATGGCTGCGCGGAGTATGGATGAATTTAGCAGATGAAGCCCTTCGAGGCAATACAATGCGTGCATGCGGACCCGGGGATCTGTTTCATGAAAAAATATATTTCTTATTTCCGTGCCAGCCGAGCTGTCCTGCAATTCTATTAATTTTCGCTGTGCATGCAGGCGCCACAACTGGTTAGGATGATGAAGGAGCGCCACCCAATCCCTGGCCGTGTATTGTTTGGTATTGGCGGGAATGTTAAGTGGCCGGCTTTTTTTCGGCACCACGCGATAGATGCGGCCCAGCAGCGTACCGTTATAAAAATCCATATCGGCTTTCAGATCTTCCGGGATCGCGAAAGGCGTTTCGATATGTTGCCTGTACATGTCGACCACATATAAAAAACCATCGGGCCCAACGGTTACGTTCACCGGTCTGAACCATGGATCGATGGAAGCCAGGAATTCATGTGATTTTTCGTAGCCGGAAAGAGAGGCATCGTAAAGCACACTTGTGTCGGGGCGTTTTAATATATCCCGGTGTACGATACCGCCAGCTACATCCACTGAAAAGAAATTGCCATAAAATTCCGGATCAAACTGGTCGCCGGTATAAAAATAACTGCCGGCCGCTCCGGTAAAATGTTTGTCCGCATATTCTACACGGTCGAGATGCTGCGCCTGAAATGCTTCATTTCGCCTGCGCGTTCTTTCCGCACGCCAGTACGGCGCTGCCGTTAATTGAAAAATGTTTTGCTGGTGATCCGAAATGGCGGGTACTTCCTTAATATTTCCAAGATCCTGCCTGTAATGCAGATAATTCCAGGGAATTACGACCTGTTTGATATGAGAAGAATTTTCTGTGATAAACCGGTGACCCCAGTCGTCTATCGCCTGGCCGAATTGCGCCGTTCCGATGGCGGGCTGGTATGCAGATGTGTCGGGCCGGAAACGAAAGTCCATGCCCTGAATGGATAACCCGGTGGTGTCTGTTTCCGGCTCCCTTTTAACATGGCTTTCAAAGCCCATGTTGGAAGCATAGATCCAGTTATCGATTCCATATCGTAATGCAGACACCTGCGCTTCGGAATTGCCCTTGAAAAAGCCCGTAAAAATTGCTTTTTTGATGTCTGCCCTGAAATCACCGTTGGTATCTTTCAGGAACAAAATATCGGGCGCTGCGGTAACGAGCAGGCCGCCTTTCCAGGGAAGAACAGTGGTCGCTTCTGAAAGGCTGTCTGCAAACACGATCGATTTATCGGCACGGCCATCGTGATTGGTATCGAGTAATACTTTTATTCTTCCCTGCTCTTTTCCCGGTTCGGGCGGAAACGGATAGTCCGGCATTTCCACCACATAAACATTTCCGAGCTCATCGAATGCCATGGACACGGGATCGCGGATAAGCGGTTCGGAGGCATAGAGCTGCACTTCAAAACCAGTGTCGACCTGTAAAGCCTTCATCGATTGTTCGGGGGAAAGTGCGTCGGTATAGTGTTTTGGTTTACAACCGGAGATCATCGCACCCATGAGCAACGTACAAGCAACAGCCATTCTCATATTTCAGAAATTTTCAATTATTTTCGGTAACGTACACGAATGTATCGAAAATTCCAATATATTTATTATTTATCCGGGAAAAATAATTACTGTATACGTACACGTAATTTGAATTAATTTTATCTGATCATTCTTAATCCTCTTCTATTTGTCATGAAAATTCTTATTGCATTTCTCGCCTGTTTATTCTCCGGGGCCGCATTTACGCAACCGTCCGTCCGCTGGAGGGAAGAAAATCATCAGGCTCCCTGGGCGCCGCGCGATTCACAGGGCGAGCTTATTTTTAATAATCACGTATGGATACTGGGAGGCTGGGATACACCCGAAACCCCGAATTTTAGGGATGTCTGGAAATCGGCCGATGGCCGGAACTGGGAACGCGTAACGGATAAAGCACCCTGGGTAGAAAGTGACTTATCGGTATCGCTGAATTTTCATAACAGGATCTGGATGATGGGTGGCAGAAGCGTCCCGGGAACCGCGTGCAGCAACAAAGTGTGGTCTTCGGCCGATGGCAGAAACTGGATCCTGGAATGCGATAGCGCTCAATGGCGCCCGCGATTATCGCCCGGCTTCGTGGTTTTTAAAAACAGGATGTGGGTATTGGGTGGCACCAGTAGTTTTTATCAGAATAATGATTCTACCCTTTTCAATGATGTGTGGTCATCAGCAGACGGAAAGCACTGGACGCAGGAAGTGGCTAATGCACCCTGGTCAAAGCGTGCACATGCGCAGGCAGTTGTTTTTAATAATAAAATATGGATAATGGGTGGTGGCAGCCGGTCGCCGAAAGCTGTTCCCACTAACGATGTATGGTGTTCTGCTGACGGGAAAAACTGGAAGCAGGTGACCGATGCCGCCCAGTGGCCTTCACGGATCTGGTTTTCCTGTGTTGTTTATCGTAATTATATGTGGGTGATCGGCGGCTGGGCCCCCGGCACTGGAAATCTCGGTGATGTATGGTATTCAAAAGACGGGAAGAACTGGAAAATGCTGCCTTCGGATCATCAATGGATGAAACGGCACGAACTCTCGTCTTTTGTACTTAAGGATAAATTATGGGTTGCAGGCGGCGCTTCGGAGCCGAATTATTTATTGAACAGTGAAGTATGGAGCTTATACCTTCCGAGGAACTGGAAGGGAAAATAATACCGGCAGTATTGTTACAGTGGAAAATTATCGAATTCGAGTCTGATAACCGCAGTGGTATCACACCATTCATGCACAGGGAGATTTTCCAGCCGCAGAAAAAGTTTCTTTTCAGGAAAATCCATTGGCGTATTTACCAGTCTGCATTCGATTTGTTTTCCCGAATTGAGCAATACGGCATGACGTGGCAGCATCGTGATGGGCCGGAGCGATAAAGAACGCGCCGGTAATTCTTTATTCAGATGCACATACAATACATTTTCACGATGTGTAATATTTATTGTCGAATCTTTTATATGTAAAGAAATATCCTCTGTTTTATTATATGATTCATGCACTGCTTTGTACCATTTTCCTATCCGGCGCAATGTCGCGGCCGGTACGGATGGCATCACTCCCTTTGCATCGGGCCCGATATTAAGCAGGAAATTTGCTCCGGACGATAAATACCTGTCGATGCTGTTCTCCAGGAATTTATCGGTATAATATTCTTCATCTTTTTTGTATCCCCAGCTCAGGCTGCCGAGAGACTGACAGGCTTCTTCGGGCCGGGTTTTCTGCTTATCCGCCGAACCATCATCTCTTTCGGGCGTGCCGAAATCACCTTCATCGAAGCCCCGGTTGTTGATAACAGCATTGGGCTGTAATTTCCTGATCATTTCATTCACAGACGCATCTTTATAATCAGGTACGTTCATGTCCCACCAGAATCCATGTATCTCGCCATAATTGCTGCACAATTCTTTCACCTGGGCCTTTAGAAATTCCATATACCGGTTCCAGTCGGGAATATCACCGGTTTCCGGTTTTGAAAGTTCGTGGTGGCGTCCCTGGTTAGGATAATTCGGATGATGCCAGTCCACAATTGAATAATACAGGCAGAGCGGAATTTTTCGTTCATGGCATACATCGGATAGTTTTCCCAGTATATCGGCTCCGTAAGGCGAATGCATTACGTTGAAGTCTGTTTGGGCTGTATTCCACATACAAAAGCCATCGTGATGCTTGGTGGTGAAGGTCAGGTATTCCATTCCTGCTTCCTGCAGCAGGTCGAGCCATCGTGAAGGAGAAAATTGTTTGGGGTTGAATTGATTGATCAGTTTTGCATACTCGGCGCGGGAAATGCCCGCCCGCCATTGAATCTGCTCATGCCATGCGGGAATAGCATACAATCCCCAATGAATAAACATTCCGAAACGTTTGCTGAAGAACCAGTCCCGCCCGTCTCCAAAACCGGGCATTGGAGAAAGTGCCGGAACCGGCTGCAGTTTTGCGGCGGTTCTGTTGACTGCACTATTAATTAAAACCGGCGAAGTTCCCAACGCCAGTCTGTACAACCAATCTCTTCTGTTCATTTCAGGAATTCAATTTAGCTGGGTGTATTATTTAGCCCTCACAGTTTAAATAATTTTTTTGCATTTTCATACACTATTTTCCGCTCGATTTCACGGGAAGGCGAAAGTTTGCGCAGTTCGGCCAGCGTAAGCGTGCCGGCACATTTTTTTCCAGAGCCATTGACATCGGTACAGTCACTGCCGAACATCAGCTTATCCTGGTGACGTTTGAGAAATTCCGGCACGCGTTCTTCATCGCGTTGCAACGCATTTAATCCTGAGCCGGCCGAAAAATCGCCATACATATTTGCATAATCGCTGAGTAGCCGGTCCGTTAATCCACCCGGTGTCACTTTGGTTGTCGGGTAAAGAATATTCTGGTCGGTGTTATTTTTATCAATATTCGCCCACCATTGTGGTGCGTGACCGATAAAATTGACACGATGATATTTCTTCAGCATTTTATGAAACCGTTCAAACCCGCGGTTGTACATGTTGAATTGCCAGTGCATCAACACCGGAACATCATACTCCTGCGCCAATTGATAAATGCGTTGCATTTCCGGAGAATCGCATTCCACGCCAAACTTACATTCACCGATCACCTTCGCTCCTAGCTTCAGGTATTTTTCTATTTCGGTATGTGCGCCAGGCAGATCGGGAACTTCATTGGCGCCAAAAAAGAATTCTCCGGGATATTGCATCGCCAGGGCGTAACAGGCCGCATTGCCCGTAGCTTCCGCCTGCAGGCCATTGGCCACTCCGTAGTAAGTTGATCCATACTCTGCGGGCCGGCCAGCAGGTTGCAGTATAGTTGTTGTTACGCCCATTCCGCGCTGATGTGCTACCAGGTCTGCATCGCTTCTTCCCATGTAATGGGTATGCTGATGTATGTCGATAACCGGTTCCGGTGGTCCGGCGAATGGTTCAGATGCACCGGCATACAGGGCATGGGCTAACCCGGCAGCAGTAATGGCCATTGTGCTTTTCACTATAAATTCCCTGCGCGATTGTTTTTTTTCCTTCATTCATTGACCGGTTGAATATGAAATTATCAGAACGATTTGATCGTTTAAGGTTTTGCATCCCACCATACATGGGTGGCGTTATTGTTGGCCCCGCCAAGCGCGGATATTCCTGTCGCTACCCCGTCTGCATTCGTTGTAAACTCGCCTTCTGCAAAGGTAAGCCTCCGCATTTGCTGCGTTTCGCTTACATTGGGATTCAGCGATTGAATGATCGGATATCCTACAGGGTATCCGGTTCTTCTGCGTTCTGCCCAGGCTTCGAAACTATTGGGATAAATGGCAATCCATTTTTGAGTGATGATCTGTTCGAGTTGTTTTTCAAAGCTTCCTGCATCCAGGTATTTTACCGGGATATCGGACATAGGAGGCGTATGCCACTGGTCGTTAACAGCCGAAGGCGTTAATGTGCTCGCTATGTAGGTATCTATTTGCCCCGAAGAAATGGAAGAATTCTGCAGCATCGACATCCGGATGCCCTGTTCATACATATCTTTTGCCGTGCCTCCCATATTCCACCCACGAAGTGCGCCTTCGGCTCTCAGGAAATAAACTTCGGAGGCGGGCATTACCAATACAGGCTGGTCTGTGCCGCCATTTGCATAAGGCCTCCATTTGGTGCCGATGAAAGAATGCGTTTTTTCAATATTTATGCGATCTCCTTTATCCGCCACGCTTAAACCATTCCGGATACCCTTATATCCGCCACCAATTTCTGCCTGTGCGAAATAATCGCTGATACGCGGATCGTTATATCCTACCATTACGCTCTCCATAGTGGCGCTCATACGAAATTCGTTGATGTATGTTATTTCCGCATATCCGTTTAATGAATTCGCATTGGTCAGAATATTGGCGCTTTGATCATTGGTGGTCATTACTCCATCATCCACAGCTTTTTCGGCTTCCTGCCTGGCAAGATCGGGTTCCACATAAGCAATTCTAACGGCCAGTCGCAGCCGAAGGGAATTGGCGAACGTAAGCCATTTGGCCGCGCTGCCCGAGTAGATAAGATCGTTGCTGCCGAAAGCATTTTCACTGGTATGCTGCTTTAGAACGGTAACTGCCGAATCGAGGGTTTTAAAAAAATCATGATAAGCATCTTTTTGTGCATCGTAGGGCACGACCGTTTTTCCATTTCCGAATTGCGAATAAATGAGTGATCCCCATATGTCCGAGATACGATGGAAAAATACAACTTTCCACACTTTAGCTATCGCATTGGCTACAGGCATATCGTTGTTTGCCGTGAAACGTTCTACATAATAGACCTGCGGCGCCGGTACGGAATAAATATAATCCCATCCATATTTACCTGTCCATGCACCCACTTCTTTAAACTGGTCGGAAGGAAAATTAGGATGTGTGGTGGCAAAGTATTGGGCGTACTGATCGCCATATAAACTCTGCAATACCTGGAAACCGTCCCTGTCCTGGAACATGCCATGATATTCTGCCAGTGCAAATGCTTTACCCAGCAGCGATACATCAATATTGTCGGCATTGATTTTATCCTGCGGAGTATTGATTTTATCAAAATTCTTGGTGCAGGCCGATGCGCCACATATCAGCAGTACCGCAATAAGCTGCGGTTTTAATGAACCCGTATATTTTATTATATTAAGCAGCATAATTTATTTTTTGTGTGATGAACGCTGTTTCTGATCAGAATCCGATTTTAAAATTCACGCCATAATATCTGCTGGAAGGCGGGCCGAATGATTGAAATCCTTCAGATGTTTTATCCGTTCCCACCATAATATCGGGATCTGCATAAGGTGAAGCGCGGTGTATAAAAAACAAGTTCCTTCCTACCAGTGATAATTTTACCTGTGCTAAATGTGCTTTTGCCACCAGCGAAGCAGGAAGCGAATAGCCAAATGTCAGTTCGCGCAAACGCGTGCTGGTACCGTCGATTACAAAGGGCTCGGCGATCGGGGTGTTCAGGCCTCCTACATAGCGCCAGAAACTTTGCGAATTGATTTCTATATTATTTTTCGATCCGTTCTCCAGCACAGCATGTTCCTGCGGGAAGAAGTTTTCTCCGAAAATTAATCCGCCCTCTCTTCCGGGCAATGTTCTTTCCGATAATCCAAGGCCATCGATCACGGCATTCGAGGCAGACACCATTGTTCCGCCTTCGCGATGATCAATCACAAAACCCAGGCTGAATTGTTTATAGGAAAAAGAGCTGACAATGCCACCCATCCACCGGGGAGAGAAATTGGCAAGCAATATGGTTCTGCCGTCGGTGACTTCAGGAAGTCCATCGCTGCCGATTATTACGTTATTCTGATCATCCCGTTTCCATCCCCTGCCGTACAATTGTCCGTAGGGCTCTCCCTGCGCTATCACAAAATCTTTGAAGTATGAATCATTTCCGTCTACAATGACTCTTGGCCTGTCGTCTGAGATTTTTTTAACGAGATTCCTGTTTTCTGAAAAATTGAAATTAAGATCCCAGATAAAATCGCGCGATCTGACCGGTTGTGTGGTAAGCATCAGTTCCAACCCCTTGTTCTGAACATCACCGCCATTGGTAAAATAGCTGCTGGCGCCTGATCCGACCGGAAGGGCAACGGTGAATAACTGGTTTTTTGTATTTGTTTTATATGCCGTCAGGTCCAATCCCAGGCGGTCGTCGAGAAAACGCATTTCCAACCCGATTTCGGTAGAGATTGTTTTTTCGGGAAGGAGGTTCGGGTTAGGTAATATTTTGTCGAGCTGAAGAAATCCGTTTACGCCGCCCGCACTGGTAGTGGCGGTGCGCTGCAGCATATACGGATCGGGGCTATTACCCACTATCGCATACGATCCTCTCAGCTTGGCAAAGGAAATAGCTTTTGGAAAAGTGGGTATAAGGTCGGTAAGTACAGCGCTGAGCCCTGCGGATGGATAAAAATAAGATCTGTTGCTGGCGGGAAGTGTAGAGCTCCAGTCGTTGCGACCTGTGAGGTCCAGGAACAATCCATTTTTCCATCCAAGTGAATAAAATGCATACAGCGAATGAAGGTCCCTGTTTGAACCGGGATTGGAAGTGGTAACAGGAAGATTGGTGTTGGAAAGTGTAAATAAATTGGGCACGAGCAATGCAAGACCGGTGTTGGAAAGCAGGCTGCTGTTTCTTGTTTTCTTCGCACTTCCTCCTACCCCGGCTTTCATATTCCAGTTTTTGCCAACTACTTTATTATACGACAAAAGGAAATCGGTGTTCAACACATACTGATCGCTTTTGCTTGTCCAGTACATGCCATAGGGCGCTACGTTGTAGGTTCCGTTATGCCACATGCGTTCCCATGAATCATTGGCGCCATCATAAGAGCCACGCACCATTAGTTTCAGTGCATCGGTAAATGCATAGGTCAGTGAAGTCATCAGGAGCCCGCGGACATGTGTATTGGTATTTTGGTCGCGGTTCTGGATCCAGTAAGGATTTTCCCCGTCGGCCGATGAAGGGTTCCAGTAGTTCTGTACCTTATTTCCGTCAGCATCGGTAAATTCATAATGCCGCACATCTGCCGTCCGCATATTCGGGGGCATGGTATAGATCTGGAAATAAGGATTCATGTTACTGGCGGCTTCGGATGTAAGATTGTCGAGCGATTGCCTGATAAGTTCAGCTTTAGTATCTATCGTGAGGCGGGAGGTGAGTTTGCTCGACAGCCGTAGTACGACGTTATGTCTCTTCAGATCATTGTTGGGTAATATACCTTTTCCGTCGGTAAAGGTATAGGAAAACAGTCCCTGTGTTTTCTGGTCGCCCATTGTCGCAGTTACATTAGTGGCCAGGTTAAATCCTTTCTGGAAGACATCTTTTTTATTATTGGGCTGCGCGAGGAATGCATATTGTTTTCCCGCATCTGCCGGGTCGAGCGACCAGGTTTCTACCATTCTTCCATCCATTTTAGGGCCCCAGGCCTGATCGGCTTCTTTGTAAAATGTTTCACTTACGCCCTGGCCGTATACATTCTGAAAAGGAATCAGATTATAGGGGGTCTGGGTCATAAATGTCTGGTTGAGGCTTATATGTGAGCCGGCAACACCTTTTTTAGTTTCGATGATCACCACGCCGTTTTGCGCATCACTGCCGTACAGGGCGGCTGCATTCGCGCCTTTTAAAATGTTCATGGATGCGATATTATCCGGGCTGATATCGGCAGGGCTGCCGCTATAGGGTACGCCATCTACAATAAACAGCGGCTGGCTGTCGCCATTGATAGAACGGTTACCGCGCATCACCACGCGTACCTCGCCTCCCACTCCGCTGCCTGAAGAGGTTACTGAAAGACCGGCAACTTTACCTTCAAGCGAATTCACCACATTCAATTCGCGTGCCTCCGTCAGCTTTTCAGCGCTCACGGTTTGTGTACTGTAAGTAAGAGATTTTGTATTTCGGCGTATACCCAATGCCGTTACCACCACGTCTTCCAGCAATTTGTCGGCTCTTTGCAGTACAATCGTGATCCTGTCGCCGGCGGGCACGGCAATCTCCTGGGAGGTATATCCCACGTAGCTGATTACCAGGAAACCATTTTCGGGAACGGAAATAGAGAAACTGCCATCCGGCGAAGTGACTGTTCCCGCGGCACTTCCCTTAACCGTGATATTGACGCCCTGAAGCGCGTCACCGTCCACATTTGTGACGACTCCGCGGATGGGCCGGTCCGTTTTAATTTGTTTGTGAAAAAATGCCGGTGCATTTTTATGAGCAAAGGATTGAATGCTTATTACGGAAAGCATCAAAACCGCAATAATCCCATGGAGGGGATTTCTCATTGAGCAGCAAATTTTAATCTGTGAATTTTGAAAATACATAGATTTTTAAGTGTTTGGTTGTGATGAAATTCGGCTGGTTGCGAAATAGTCTTGTTAAGAATATCGGACAATGGAAGGATAAGATATCTTCCAGGGGGAAGGATTACAAGCGGAAATACTTTACCGTTAACGTACACGAATATAAAACATTTTTTTACCGGAAAAAATAAATTTTTACGTATTACGCAATTTATTTGTACACAGCTAAAGGGACATTTACCTCTTCGGCGAGCCGTAACGCGGCGCCGAGAATAATGTTTTCGATATCTGCGCGCCAGGTAGACGGCAGGCCATATTCCAGTTGTGAATCCAGGCCACCTTCGTAAGAGAATTTCTGTTTATCCACCGGATCGTAAAAAACATTTGCCTGGCCATGCATATTAGATTCTCTCAATATTGTTGTGGAAGGAATATAGGCCATCACATCATTGCTGTAACCCATAACAAAAGTGCTTAGGCCGAAGAGCTTTTTAAGTGCTATGGCATAGTCGACCACCACTTCCCCTCCCAGGGTAAAAACAGGCAGGTTGCCGAGTTTCCAGATCTGTACCGGGTATAAACAGGTTTTTTCAACGCTTTCTTTTTTATCGATCCGGGCCTTCAGCCGCTTTGCCGCACGTTGTATGAACCAGGAAGAACTATCTTCTGAAAGCCGGATGAGGTCTTCCTGCTTCGGAGGATCATTTAAAGTCAGTGAAATTTCCGTGTAAGCGGAAGCGAATTCGGCATTAAGGGGTGCCATTTCTTCCCGTACCACTTTTTCAACAGCATATGCCAGTTCGCGGCCGTATTGCAGGGCAAGCGGAATGGTCCGGCGGGGAAGCGGGTTCAGGTCTGCGCCGGCGCCCTGGAAAAACATGGCAATGGCGCCGGGGTAAGATTTTTCAAGCTCTATTTGTGCAAATCCTGCGTAGTCTCCCGACCATTGATAGCCATCGAGCACTGTATTATGGCAGGCATATCCGAACAGCAGTGCGAGTATCTTCCCTTTTTCGTCCATTAGGCGCAGGACAGGTACCGCAAAATCATTTGGTCCCTTCAATTCAGATTGCAGCAACAGCAGTCCTTCATTATTATTTCTCCGGTTTACCTGGAATTTAGCCATTCCATTGCCTGCAGAAATCTGTACCTGCTGCATCGAAGCGAAAGCAAGATCAACGGCTTCCAATATTTTTTTCTCCAGCGTTTCCGTATAATTCTTTATTAATATCACTTGTGCCGAATCGAGCGGATAAATATTGAATAGAGAATTCATTACCACTGGCCCGCTATGGGTATGTGAACAATTAAAAATTACCTGGTCGCGCGAGAGCTTTTTCTGCTGTTGCAATTTTGCAAATAATCTGTCGGACATTTCTTTGGGAAATGAGCAGATGTCAAGTGTTATCAGCACGCCCTGCCTTCCTTTTTCATCCTGCAGCACGAGTGCTTTGGCCCAAAGGTCGGTTAGCTTTCCTTCGGCGGGCCGGTTTCTGCCTGCATAGCCACCCATCCACATAAAATTATCCGGCGTAATATTAACCTTTGCCACTCCTGCTCTCCAGCCTGAGGCAATAGGTCCTGCAAGAACATTCGAAGCCTGACAGAGCGTGACGATCAGCAAAACAATAGTTGCATTTTTCATTTCGTATGATTAATGATAGGGTTTGTAATCGGCAAAGAGGGGTACCTGTACACGCTTAGCCATTTCCGTTACTTGTTTAATTATAGATGACTCTATGGTAAGTGCCCAATGGCCATTTGTATAAGGCGATGATGCGCCTTCATATCCGCCTTCATTCAGCACAGCAGCAGTTGACATGTACGCCATCACGTCATTGGAATATCCAAACACGAATATGTGCTGGCCAAACATTCTTTTAAACTGTAAAGCATATTCAACAAGGGGTTCACCGCCCATAGTGATCAATGGCTGTTGTCCGATCTTCCATACCTGCAATGGATATGGATAAGTTTTGGCTGCATTTTTTCCCATGTCAACTGCCAGGGGAATTTCGGCATAGCTCGTTACAAGTTTAGGCGTTAATGTATCCATTTTTTCTGCCATTACGCGTTCCACTGCTGCGGCCAGTTCGTGCCCGTGCTGCCTGGCCGATTCTACAGAGCCGCGCGGATACGCGATCTGGTTGCCACCAGTGCCCTGAAAAAACAAAGCAGTGCTGCCGGGATTATCCTGTTCCAGCATTTCTTCGGCATATCCTGCATAATCAGCCGACCATTTGTATTCCCGTAATATTGAATTGTGACAGGCATACCCGAAAATAACTGCTATTAGCCGGGACCGGTTATCGGTGATTCTTAATACCGGCACTGCAAAATCATTCGGGCCATTAAATTGCCGGTAATACAGCAACTCGGATTCGGTATTGTTGCGACGGTTAACCTCAAAACGGGTTACCCCGTTTTCGGAACTGATAACTACGGGTTGCAGCGAGCGGAGCACTTTACCTGCCAGCGTTACCAATTGTTCTTCCAGTTGCTTTTCGTATTTCACCACTTTCCGTTTTTCTTCCGGATCCT
>JBGAJL010000185.1:0-3961 GCA_044224935.1 Flavitalea sp. | reverse complement strand
GTATAAATATCAACGGCTATCGGCAGGCGGAATATTTTATCTGTTTTTTGTGTAATGATCACTTTCACGTTATGGGCATTTTCATCATACACATAATCGATATTTAATTTCGGGTGTCCGGCACCGTAATACCACTGATTCCAGAACCAGTGCAGGTCCTGGCCGGTGACCTCTTCAAATGCAAGTCGGAGCTGGGCTGCTTCGGCTGCTTTGAATCTATTGGTGGTGAGGTACAGGTTCAACGATTTGAAAAATGCGCTGTCGCCCACATAATTTCTCAGCATATTCAGGATGCGTCCTCCTTTGTTGTAGCTTACCGCGTCGAACATTGCTTCCTTGTCGCTGTAATAATATCTTACGAGATCTTTCTTTTCACTATTGCTTTGCAGGTAGCCGGTCATATCAGTATAGTTCTCTTCGTCACCTGCATCCTGCCCGTATTTATGTTCTTTCCATAATACCTGGCTGTAGTTGGCGAAGGACTCGTTTAGAGTCAGGTTGCTCCAGCTCTCGCTTGTCACGAGGTCGCCAAACCATTGATGGAATAATTCATGAGCGATGGTGCCTTCCCATGCATTTTCGTCGACCAGTTCACGGGCGTCCTGTTGCGCACTTTCCTGGTGAAGCGTGGCCGTAGTATTTTCCATTGCACCGCTGACATAATCGCGGCCGACGATCTGCGAATATTTATTCCAGGGATATTCCACGCCGAGAATCTTAGAATAAAACGCCATCATTTCGGGTGTGTTGCCGAATATTTTTCTTGCGACAGGTGCGTATTCTTTTTCGACATAATAGCTCACTTCCTTTCCTTTATAAGAATCTTTCGTGATCGAATAATCGCCCACGCCCATGAAGAATAAATAAGGTGAATGCGGCAGATCCATTTTCCAGGTGTCTGTGCGGGTGCCGTCGGCATTTTTTACCTGCTTCGCCAGTTTTCCATTGGAGAGGGTCACATATTTCGCGGGCACCGTCATTGCGATTTCATCAGTTGTTTTCTGATTGGGCTTGTCGATAGTGGGGCACCATACCGAAGTGGCTTCTGTTTCTCCCTGCGTCCAGATCTGTGTGGGCTTATCTTTTTCCTGGCCCTTGGGATTAATAAAATACAATCCTTTGGCGTCGGTTATGGCAGCGCTGCCCTTGCCTTTATATTCATTCGGCTTTGAAGTGTAATCGATGTAAACGGTGTAGGAATTGTAACGGGTAAATGTTTTTCCGAGATTAATGCGTAATTCCATTCCGTCGTAATCATATTTCAGGGTCTGGTTGCCGGCTTTACCAACCAGGGAAACATTTTTAATATCCATTCCCTTTGCATCGAGTGTCAGGGAATCTGTCGGATAAAAATGGGGCTTCAACGTGATCCATGCTTTTCCGTACATGTAAGATTTGTCATAGTCGAACCTTACAGCCAGTTTGGTATGCACGAGATCGTTGATTTTGGTGGCTGCGGCCCTGTAGATTTTTTTCCAGCTGGTGTCTGTCGGGGGATTCTGCGCAAATGTATTTGCGGAGATTGCGATGGCGACCAGTAATAGCAATTGCTTCATTTAAAATATTTAAGCGGTAAAGATAATCGTGCAATCCTTTAAATAGGCTTAAAAAAGGATAAGTGGTGCGTCGCAAATAAGTATTTTTGTTGACCAATAACCAGATTGCATGACCCGTTTTGCATCCTTACTAGTTTTGATATTCCTTTCACATGCTCTTCCGGCCCAGAAAAATTATTTCATTTTCATCCGGCACGAGGCGGCAAAGCCGTTTTACATAAGGATGGGAGAGAAGAGTTTTAGTTCAACAGAAGGGGGGCATATTACGCTCGCACAATTACATGATTCGGCTTATGCATTCTATATAGGGTTTCCGAGAAGTATGGTTCCGGAGCAGTTTTTTTCGGTGGATTTAGCTGGTCGCGACAGGGGTTTTGAATTAAGGCATGAAGGTGGAAAATGGGTATTGTCCGACTGGCTGGGCACGGACTCGGTTATCGGCAAGCCTGTTGAGCAGAAACGGCTGGACAGCAGCCTGGTGCGGAAAATGGATTCTTATTCGGAACTGATGGCGGCGGTGGTCAATGATTCAATTGTACTTTATTCTACGGTGGAAAAGCCTGATACTGCCCTTGAGGAGACAATTAAAATACCGGTGAAGGAAAAAAATATTGCAGAACCGGGCGAAGGGGCTGCTGCGGGTTCCATACCGGCAGCAGCTGCGCAGGCTGCGGTGCAACGCCCGGCAGACAGGGATTCTTCCCGTGCCCAGGCGTCAGGGGCACTCCCTGCGGTTACAGATTCTTCGGTCGCCATCACGAACGATGCCCCGCGGAAAGCTGTTATAAAAGATTCCGCAGACAGCGCGGCGCCGAAACCTCCGTCAAATGGAAATATAATGAGATACAGTTCGGAGAACAAGCTCGAGGGCAAAGAGGTGATCTATCTCGATAAAACCGCTGCAGCAACAGATACCATCCGGATTCTTATTCCACGATTATGAGCAGATATTTTATTGAAGTATGTTACCGGGGAACGGGTTATGGCGGGTTCCAGGTGCAGCACAATGCGGTTACCATACAATCGGAGGTTACGCGGGCGATGGAAATTTTTTTCAGGGAGAAGCTGGTGCTGACAGGTTCCTCGAGAACGGATGCGGATGTACATGCAGAGCAGAACTACTTTCATTTTGATACGGACAGGGAAGTTTCGACGGAGATGATTTACAATATTAATGCCCTGTTGCCGGGGGCCATAGCGGTAAAAAGCATCCGGAAGGTGGGAGATGAGAGCCATTCGCGGTTCGATGCGTTATGGAGGCAGTACCGGTACATGGTCTACAGGCAGAAAGATCCGTTTATGGAGGGGCGGGGTTATTATTTTCCCTATACGCTGGATATGGAGAAGATGAGGCAGGCGGCTGCAATGGTGATGGAGTATACGGAGTTTGAAAGTTTTGCCAAGAGAAACTCGCAGGTGAAGACCTTTCGTTGTGAAATCGGGCACAGTGATTGGGAGGAGGTGGGGGGAGTGCTGGTGTACCGCGTTCGGGCGAACCGGTTTTTGAGGGGGATGGTGCGCGGACTGGTAGGAACGATGTTACGGGTGGGCCGGGGAAAAATGTCGGTGGAAGAGTTTCAGCGGGTAATAGAAAGTGGAGATGCTTCAAATGTGGATTTTGCGGTGCCGGGCGAGGGATTATACCTGGAAAAAGTAGCTTTCGGGGACGGATATTTTACATGAGTAAAAAAAATATATCGCTGAAGACTGTTGCTGGGCGTGTGTTTTGGAGAGTGCGAAAAGAGAAATGAAAATAATTGTTTGGAAGTAATCGGGGTGGTGCTATATTTGCGTCCCCGAAACGAAAAAAGGGGATAGTTCTTTGTAAGGTGAGCATTTAAGTTTCAGATAGTTACGAGAAAAAAAATGGGCTCACCGGCAAAAAAAAGTTTGCTGATATTTTGAAGCTGATTATCTTTGCAGCCCGCTTTGAAAAAAGAGGAAGTTCTTAGAAAAAGGCAAAAAAAATCTTCAGAAAAAACGAGATAAATTTTGCAGAAATAAAATGGCCGCTTACCTTTGCACCCCATTCAAAAATGGGAGGCAGTAATGCCGGAAGATCTTTGAAAGTTTGGAAGCAATAGCACATTGAATTTTTTTCGATGGTAAGTTTTTAGCGACATTAATATTAAAGACAAGAACGTTAATTTTCGAGAGAATTTTTAACGCTAGTGTCGAACTCTTTTACAATGGAGAGTTTGATCCTGGCTCAGGATGAACGCTAGCGGCAGGCTTAATACATGCAAGTCGAGGGGCAGCATGGTGTAGCAATACACTGATGGCGACCGGCAAACGGGTGCGGAACACGTACGCAACCTTCCTTCAAGTGAGGAATAGCCCAGGGAAACTTGGATTAATACCTCGTAACATTGTGAAGTGGCATCACTTTATAATTATAGCTCAGG
>JBGAJL010000059.1:0-27242 GCA_044224935.1 Flavitalea sp. | reverse complement strand
GCATAAACCCGGCAACAAGCCCTGCAATATTTCCCCACTGCCGGATAGCATCTTTGAGCAGCACTTCTTTCCGAAGGATCTGCCGCGCATCGGAAGTTTTCACTTCTATCTGGGGATGAACAACGGTCACATGCAGTTCAGGGATGCTTAACCGTACGATGTCCAGTGGATGTATCGAGCGAATAAGCGTTACGCCGCCATATAAACAGGGAGCGATATTATCTGCATGTTTTACTCCCGAGGCAAGCTTTTCGCCCGACATCGCAAAGCGTACCAGATCTTCCGGAGAGAATTTATTTCCAAGTAAGGCATTGGCGCCCGCTACCGCACCGGCCGAGCTTGCAGCACTGGAACCCAGGCCACTGCCGGGTTTGATATTTTTTTTGATCCTTAATGAAAACCCAATTGCAGGATCAATTTCTTTCATCAATGCCATCAGCGCAGCGCCGGAAACATTCTTTTGCGGATCTTCCGGCAACCCATATTCATCTTCATGCACGATAGTAATACCGGGTTTATCGCTCAGGCTCATCGTCATTTCATCGGCAGGGCTTTCGAGCGACATGCCCAGCACATCAAAGCCGCATACAAGGTTGGCAACAGATGCGGGAGCAAATATCTTTACTGTTCGCATAACTAAATTTTAGAAGCCCTGATAATATCCGCAAATACGCCGGAAGCCGTTACTTCAGCTCCTGCTCCTGCGCCCTTTACCACCAGTGGCTGTTCTTTATACCTGTCGGTATAAAAAAGCACCACATTATCTTTTCCATACAAATGATAAAAATCATGTTGCGAACCGATTTGTTGCAGGCCTACAGAGGCGCGTCCGTTTTCATAGGTGGCCACAAATTTTAATTTGTTGCCGCTTTCTGCCGCTTTCTGATATAATTTTTTGAAATGATCCTCCTGTTTTGCCATTTCCTTATAAAAATTATTTACGTCACCGGTCATGCAGGATTCAGGCATAAACGATTCGTTAGCGATATCGTCCATTTCAATTTGTTCACCCGCCTCGCGGGCCAGGATCATGATCTTTCTCATCACGTCGGTTCCGCTCAGATCCAGGCGCGGATCGGGTTCCGTATATCCCTCGTCCTGCGCCTGTTTCACCACCTCTGCAAATGTTCTTTCGCCATTATAATTATTAAAAACAAAATTCAGGGTGCCGCTTAAAACGGCCTGTATCTTATTCACTTTATCACCGCTTCTCATCAGGTCGTTCAGAGTGCCGATCACAGGCAGGCTGGCGCCCACATTGGTTTCAAATAAAAAGGGGACATGATATTCCCTTGCAAGGTCTTTCAGCGTTTTATAATATTCGTAGGATGATGAGCAGGCGACTTTATTACAAGCCACTACCGAAATACTTTTCGAAAGCAGTTTATCATATTGTTTTGCCAGCTCTGCGTTAGCGGTAACATCCGCAAATAATGAATTACGCAGATTTTTTGCAGGAATAACGGAGATGAATTCGCCCATGTCCATCGGAATTCCCTTTTCCAGTTCCGCTTTCCAGTTATCCAGGTCAATGCCGTTTTCATTAAACAACATTTTCCGGCTATTGGCCAGACCCACTACACGCACCTGCAGCCGGAGATTATTCAGGAGGTATTCGCGTTGCTGCTTCAATTGTTCCAGCAAACGGCTTCCCACATTTCCAACGCCTGCGACGAATAAATTTACCTGCTTATAAGATGCCTCGAAGAATTCTTCATGTAAAACATTGATAGCTTTTTTTACATCCGATTTGTAAATGACCGCGGAGATATTTCGTTCTGAGGAGCCCTGTGCTATCGCTCTCACATTCACACCGTTTCTTCCCAATGCGCCGAACATTTTTCCGCTGATGCCGGGATGGTTTTTCATGTGATCGCCCACCACCGCCACAATGGCCAGTTCTCTTTCCACTACAAGCGGATCGACCTGCCCGTTATGTATTTCCTGCATAAAAGCATTGTCGATAAATTGCTTTGCCCGGTCTGCGCTGGTATGGTCGACAGCCACACAGATAGAATGTTCGGAAGAGCCCTGCGTGATCATGATCACGTTGATCTGTGCGCCCGCCAGCGCTTCGAACAGGCGCTTGGAGAACCCGGGTATGCCCACCATGCCGCTGCCTTCAAGGCCCAGCAGCGCGATATTATTAATACTGGTAATTCCCCGGATGATATTGCCGTTCTGCGTGGCAGAACCGTCGATCACCGTTCCCGCATCCTCGGGCGAGAACGTATTTTTTACCCATACGGGAATATTTTTTTTCAATACCGGCTGGATGGTTGGGGGATAGATCACTTTAGCGCCGAAATGCGAAAGCTCCATAGCTTCCTGGTAAGAAATATTGGCGATGATCCTGGCCGAGCTAACCTGGTTGGGATCGGCCGTCATGATACCTGATACGTCGGTCCAGATCTCAAGTGTGCGGGCATCGAGAGCCGCGGCGAAGATGGCCGCAGTGTAGTCGGAGCCTCCCCGGCCCAGCGTAGTTGTTATATTATTGGCAGTGGAAGCAATAAACCCCGGCAGCACAAATAAATTTTCCCCGGCGTCTTTAAAATACGCGGTGATTTTTGCATTTGTTTTTTCAAAATCTACCCGGGCATTGCCGAAATTATTATCGGTCACGATCAGTTCACGGGAATCTTTCCACGCATTTTCTATGCCTTCAGCACTAAACTTCGCCGAAATAATGCGGGAGGATAATAATTCTCCAAAGCTCACCACCCGGTCGCGCGTGGCGGCAGAAAGCTCTTTCAATAAAAAAATACCATTGCAGATATCTTCTATCTCGTTGCATTGCCTTTTAACAGCGCTCAGAATGCTGCTCTGACGGACAATGGGAATCAGTTCCTGCACAGCGGCGAGATGCCTTTTTTCGATCACCGCCAGGTGCTCGCGGTAGCTCTCGTCGCCCTGCGAAGCCAGGGTGGCGGCGGTTATCAGTTTGTCGGTAATGCCGCCCAGCGCCGAAACAACTAAAATCGTTTTATCTTTTTGTGAAGCTTTCTGAACTATTGATATAACCTTATTTATATTTTCCGCATTGGCAACCGATGAGCCGCCAAATTTTAAAACCTGCATAATTTTTTGTTGTGTGTAATGATAGTCTGCCTCTTTGTGATGTCAGCTGAAGCCCAGTGGTTAATATGAAATAGTCCAACCCTTAACGGGTTGTTGAAGATGTAATAATAGTAGTACCGCCAATAGCAGCAGTAGCTACCGGAGAAGAAAAAATAATATGATTGACCAGATATATCATTTTTCAGAAGTGACTAAGGTACATAAAAGGACGTAAATTGTGACAGATTTCTTTTAAATTATAATAAAACGGATGGACCATCAGTTGAACAAAGGGTTGCAGCAATTTAAAAATTACGTAGGGCTCAAGTTCCAGCTATATAACAGCCTCTTTACTTCGCTTCCCTTTCACAGGATTGAAAAGACCGGGATCTTATTATCCTTATTACTGAATAATTGCGAGGAGGGTTATCGAAAAAAGCAGAGCCCGGGACAGATCATAGAGGAATTCTTTCAAAAGCACACTTCATATACCAATGAGCAGGATAAGCTCGACCTGCTGTTTCGCTTTGTCCAGTTCATCGAGCGCCAGGTGGTGCTGTTCGATGCGTTGGAAGACGCCTCCTTTAAAGAGGTGAACGATACCAGCGGGCTGGGCACCCTGAAACACCTGGAGGCCGAGGTGATACAGACGGGCAAGGAGGCTGAACTGACCAAAAAGCTGGAAAATTTCGCTATCCGGCTCGTACTTACCGCTCACCCGACGCAGTTTTATCCCGGCGCCGTGCTCGGCATCATCAACGATCTGGCCAAAGCGCTTTCGGAAAACAACGCTTCATTGATCAACATGTACCTGCAGCAATTGGGCAAGACGCCGTTTTTGAATAAAACAAAACCGACGCCCTATGACGAGGCCATGAGCCTTTGCTGGTACCTGGAAAATGTATTCTATTCCGCGGCCGGCCGCATCATTTCGTTTATCAGGAACCAGTTCCCACAGGCCATATCCCAAACGAACCCGCTTATCAATATGGGCTTTTGGCCCGGCGGCGACAGGGACGGCAACCCTAACGTGGATGCAGCTACCACTCTTAAAGTGGCCGAAGCATTAAGGGGAGGAATTATTAAATGCTATTATCTCGACGTGCGCCGCATGAAACGCAGGCTCACATTTAAAGGCATCGACACTATCCTGACCGACCTGGAAAACAAATTATACGATAATATTTTCATCCCCGGAAATCGCACCGATCTCACCAAACAGGATATTCTCGACTCACTATCCCGCATACGCGAAATTCTCGTTTACCAGCATAACAGCCTCTTCCTTCACCTGGTAGACAACCTTATTGGAAAAGTATATGTTTTCGGATTGCATTTCGCTTCGCTCGATATACGCCAGGAAAGCTCGGTACACAATAAAGTGCTGGAGGCGATTGCGGAAAAAGAAAATGTATTACCCAAAAATTATGCATCACTGAGCGATGAAGAGAAGATTAACGTGCTGCTCAACACGGAAGCCGACCTTTCCTCCGGGTCTTATGAAGGGTTGGCCAAAGACACGCTCGAATCCATACGCGCGATAAAAAGTATCCAGCAGTACAACGGTACCGAAGGATGCGACCGGTATATTATCAGCCAATGCAACAGTGCGCTGAATGTGATAGAAGTTTTCGGACTGCTGATACTAAACGGCTGGAGAAAAGAAAATCTGCCGATCGATATCGTTCCATTGTTTGAAACGGTGGAAGATCTGAAAAATGCCGCGGGTGTGATGGAAAGCCTGTATTCCAACAAAGATTACCTGCATCATCTTAAACAACGCAAGATGAAGCAGACAATCATGCTCGGTTTTTCCGACGGCACAAAAGACGGCGGCTATTTAATGGCCAACTGGAGCATTTACAAAGCGAAAGAAGAGCTTACGCGGATCTCCCGCAAATATGATGTGAATGTAGTGTTCTTCGACGGCAGGGGTGGCCCGCCCGCACGCGGCGGCGGCAAGACACATAAGTTCTATGCGTCGATGGGGAAAAATATTTCCAATGAAGAAATTCAGCTCACCATTCAGGGGCAGACGGTCAGCTCTAATTTCGGCACGATCGATAGCGCGCAGTTCAATATCGAACAATTGATCCATGCAGGGATCTCCAACAGCATTTTTTCGACAAGATCCGTGACACTTGAAAAAGAAGAGGAAGCGCTGCTGGAAGAACTGGCGGAGAAAAGTTTTCGCTCCTATACCGCGCTGAAAGACCATCCCGATTTTCTGGATTATCTCACGCATGTGAGCCCGCTGAAATACTACGGCGAAACGAATATCGGCAGCAGGCCCACCAAGCGCGGCGCCACGTCGAAATTATTGCTGAAAGACCTGAGGGCCATTCCTTTCGTAGGCGCCTGGAGCCAGTTAAAGCAGAATGTAACGGGTTATTATGGTGTGGGCACTGCACTGGAGCAAATGGAAAAAAGCGGGAAATGGGCTGATATAAAGCGCTTATACCAGCGCTCCTTATTTTTCAAAACACTTATCGACAATTGCGAGATGTCGATGAAGAAATGTTTCTTCCCGCTTACCGAATTTTTATCGCGTGATCCGCAATATGCCGAATTGTACAATATTATTTACCAGGAATATGAGCTGACATTGAAATATATTTTCCTGCTGTCGGGAAAAAATGAGCTGATGGCCGATTATCCGGTAGAACAGCTATCCATTCAGATGCGGGAACGCATCGTGCTCCCGCTGACTACAATACAGCAGTTTGCCATGTCGAAAATAAGAGAGATGGAAGATCAGCATGTGACCGGTGGCCTTAAAGACACGTATGGGAAACTGGTTATAAGAAGTTCCTTCGGCATTATTAATGCCGGAAGGAACTCCGTGTAAGTCAGGCTGCTTTTGTAAGCAATTTAAAAATGATAGGTGGCCGCAAGAATAAACGTTCCCGTACTCTTTGCGGAAGGAGAGAAAGTATCCGCATTTCTATAGAACAACGGATCTTTTGCCGCATCCAACCTGAATTCGGGAATAATGGTGAGATTATCGATTTTGAAATTCGCCGATAATGTTGCATCGAAAATATTTGTGCCGAAACCTGCCACGTTGTGCTTGTCTGCAAAATATTCTCCTCTCAATGTCAATCCAAACAACGGAGTGGGGTCGGCATTCAGATAAATAGCAGATCCCCACCAGGCGTCCCCGTGCGATTTAAACTGCGGCTTCATTGATTTCACCGTTCCGTTATAACCAATATTAAATTTATCAGAAATAATATCTGTCACTACCAGATCCACCTGGTTGATCATATTATTATCCATATCCCTGCCGCCCACATAATTAAGGAATGCTTTCAATTTTCCGTTTTGCGAGGTCTCGCTCAATTGTGCAATAATGCTCTTTTTTGCAAACGGCGCGGAAACATAATCGGTAGGATTAACAACGCCCACCATCACGCCTATTCTTCCCAACGTAAGATCGGCTTTGATGCCGGTGTGCGAAAACGGACCGCAGGAAAACATATAATCCATACTGTAATTTCTGTTGAGATAAGCATCGAGTACTTCGTATCCCACATGTGTGGCCCATTTCCCCATCGTAAATTTTACTTTAGACGAAACAGCATAACTTAAAAACGCCTGCTTCACTGCAGAAAGAGTGCTTCGGGTTGCATATTCATTGTAGGAAAATTCGTTGGCGCGGGTACCGAAACCCAGGTCAAGAGTGGCCGAAGCTTTTCCCAATGTGCCTTCCGCCTTAATTGAAGCCATGCCCAATTCAAAAGAATTCTGGGAGTTGGTAAAACTCGTATAATTATTGGAGTGGGCCGAATCCTGCGCATTATGGAAATTGTAACGATAATAAGCGTCCGCAGATCCGCTTATGGTAAAAACCGGAACCTTTGTTGAATCCTGGGAAAATGAGCTCTCAGCTCCAGCCACCCAAATAGTAGTAACAGTCAGGAATTTTCTTAACATTGCAGTAGTTTTAAGAGTTATCAGGGCACAGTTCCAAACCTTTGCCGAGGTTTATCAGAACTGTGCCTTTTTATATAAATATGTCGCAGGAGAATTAATGAAGCACGGCCTCTTCTTCCTCTTCCAGGATGCCATTAACAGACAGTTCCCTGTTCTGCACCAGCAGGGTGCCCTGCATATATTTTTCGTTATGCTGTGAAGCATCGAGGCCGATCTCTTCCTCTCTTTCGCTAACCCGCAGGGGCAGAATGAAGTTGATGAATTTGAAGATCAGGAAAGAAACAGTGAAGCTATAACCCACAGCGATCAGCATGGCTTTGGTCTGTATCCAGAAAAAGGATGCGTTGCCAAACATCAATCCATCGCTCCCGGCGGCATTTACGGCTTTCGTAGCAAATATGCCGGTCATCAGCATACCGACCATACCTCCAAGACCATGACAGGGAAATACGTCGAGGGTGTCGTCGAGGGTTGACTTCTGTTTGTAATAGACCGCCATATTAGAGATGATGGCCGCCACCACGCCAATAAAAACGCTTTGCGGAATGGCCACAAAGCCTGCCGCAGGCGTAATAGCCACCAGGCCCACAACAGCGCCCACGCAGAAGCCAATCACCGAAGGCTTTTTACCCCGGAGCACATCGAAGAACATCCAGCTCAGGCCCGCCGCAGCAGCCGCCGTGTTGGTGGTGGCAAAAGCAGAAACAGAAAGCGCATTTGCACCGAGGGCAGAGCCCGCGTTAAAACCAAACCAGCCAAACCAGAGCAGACCGGTACCGATCAGCACATAAGGAATATTAGCAGGCGGAATTTCTTTATGCTCGAGGTGTACGCGTCTGCGTTTTAACACCAATGCGCCGGCGAGGGCGGCACAACCTGCAGAGATATGAACCACCGTTCCGCCGGCAAAGTCGAGCGCACCCATTTTAAAAAGAAAACCGTCGGGATGCCAGCTCCAGTGCGCCAGCGGCGCATAAACCAGGATGCTGAAAAGGCAGGTGAATAAAATATAAGAGGTAAAGCGAATTCTTTCGGCCACAGCGCCCACGACCAGCCCGGGCGTAATTACTGCAAACATGAGCTGGAAAAGGGCAAATAAGGTTTTCGGAATGGTAGGAGCGCCTACCCAGGGCTCGGAAGAATTCACATCTTTAAAAAACAAATGCGTCAGCGGGTTGCCGATAAAACCGCCGAGGTCCTTGCCAAAACAAAGGCTATAACCAACAAATACCCAGAGAACGCTGACTACCCCTGCAGCCACCACGCTTTTCATCATGGTCGAAATCACATTTTTGCGGTGCACCATCCCCCCATAAAAAAAAGCGAGGCCGGGCGTCATCAGGAATACCAGCGCCGTTGCCACAATGATCCAGGCTATATCCGCAGAATTGTATTTGCCCGTATCAGCAAAGTCGGCCACTGGTTTTACAAAGACCGCCGCCACGGCTACTCCTGCCAGCACAAGAAAGGGAGCGATTTGCTTAAGAGTTAGTTTCGTCATGTTTCACAGTTTAAATTATAAATTTTAATAATCTATCTATTAGACACCTAAACTATATAAATATTTTCATTTTTTCACTTAAAATATAATATTATTAATTTATTATATTTATATAAATTGGTCAAACTGCAATAGAATTTCCAGTTATTAAATTTTTTCAAAAAATCGGGGCATAAAAAAAGCCGGTTTTAGACCGGCCTTCAATTTTATAGGGTAAAAAAAATTATGTCTTAGCGAACAGACTGTCGTCTTTCGTTTCCAAAACAGAAGCCCCCATGAGGAACTCATCTACCTTGCGGGCACATTCCCGTCCCTCACTGATGGCCCAGACCACCAGCGACTGCCCGCGGCGCATGTCGCCGGCGGTAAAAATCTTGGGAATATTGGTCTGGTACGATTTTTCTCCGGCCCGCACATTCCCTCTTTCATCCAGCTCAACGGCCAGGTCGCTGACAAGGCCCTCATGCTGCGGATGCACAAACCCCATCGCCAGCAACGCCAGTTCGCATGGAATCTCTCTTTCGCTTCCCTCTATTTCAACAAACTGTGTTTTCCCATGTTCGGCCACTTTCCATTCCAGGTCAACTATTTTAAGCGCCTTCAGGTTACCCTTTCCGTCTCCCACGAATTCCTTTGTCGCCACCGCCCATCTCCGTTCACAACCTTCTTCGTGCGAACTTGAGATTTTCAATACCATCGGATAAGTTGGCCAGGGCATCGAAGCGGTTCTCGACTCAGGCGGCCGGGGTAATAATTCAAACTGTGTCACTGATTTCGCTCCCTGCCTGTTAGAAGTACCCACACAATCGGAACCCGTATCGCCGCCGCCGATTACCACTACGTTCTTACCCGAAGCAGTAAGCGCCTTCTCATCATCCGCATACAATCCTGCTATACGCTGGTTTTGCTGTTTCAGGAAGTCCATAGCGAAATGAACGCTCTTCAGTTCCCTTCCCCGAACGGGGAGGTCCCTCGGGATCGTGGATCCCCCGGCGAGCACCACCGCATGATATTGACGAAGCAGATCATTAACACTGATGTTTACACCTACCTCTGCATTGCAGGTAAACACAACGCCCTCCTCTTCCAGTATTGCGATACGCCTGTCTATTACCCATTTTTCCAGTTTGAAATCGGGAATACCATAACGCAGCAGGCCGCCGGGAGCAGCATCCCTTTCAAAAACGGTTACCGAATGTCCTGCCGCATTTAATTGTGCAGCAGCGGCCATGCCCGCTGGACCGGAACCTACCACGGCAATCTTCCGGCCGGTGCGCAGGTTTGGCTTCTTCGCTTTCACAAATCCCTTTTCGAAAGCGATCTCGATAATATGTCTTTCAATCTCTTCAATAACGATCGCAGGCTGATTAATTCCCAATACGCAGGCACTCTCGCAGGGAGCCGGGCAAATTCTTCCTGTAAACTCCGGGAAATTATTGGTTGAAGTAAGAATATCATATGCTTCCTGCCAGCTTTGCCGGTAAACAGCGTCATTAAATTCCGGGATAATATTTCCCAACGGACATCCGCTGTGACAGAAAGGAACTCCACAATCCATGCAGCGGGATGCCTGCTGATTTAATTTCTGTGCAGAATACCTTTCAACAAACTCATTGTAATCCTGCAGCCTCTCTTTCACAGGACGCTTTGCCGGCAATTCCCTGGAAAATTCCAAAAACCCCGTTGGCTTACCCATTTAGATTCGTTTAGTTTTATAGCTTAAGCTTAAATAACTTAAAAGTGAAAAGTGAAAACTTAGAAAGTGAACACCCTGATCTTTAACTTTTAACTTTTAACTTTTCACTTTTACTCTCCATCACTTTTTTATAATCTCTCGGATACACTTTCACGAAATTTCTCAACTGATTTTCAAGATCATCGAGAACAAACCTCGCAACCCCACTCTTCGTATAGTCATAATGGTTAGTAATCATTTTACGCAGCAGCTCCACATCTTCGGTGTCGAGCGGATCGAGATCAACCATTTCTTTATTACACAGCGACTCGAATTGCCCTTTCACATCATATACGTAGGCAATACCGCCACTCATGCCCGCCGCAAAGTTTCTGCCTGTACCGCCAAGAATTACCACAACGCCTCCTGTCATGTATTCACAACCATGATCGCCCACGCCTTCCACTACCACATGCGCACCGCTGTTCCTCACACAAAATCTTTCGCCTGCCTTGCCCCGGATAAATGCCTCACCCGAAGTAGCGCCATAGAATGCGGTGTTACCGATAATTATATTTTCTTCCGGAACAAAAGCCGATTGCTTCGGCGGATAAACGATCAGCCGGGCGCCACTCAATCCCTTTCCGAAATAATCATTCGCATCGCCTTCCAGTTCAAGTGTGATACCCCTGGTATTAAACCCACCAAAACTTTGCCCTGCAGTGCCTGTAAACTGGAAATGAAGCGTATCTGCCGGTAATCCTTCGGATTTATATTTTTTGCTGATCTCATTCGACAGGAGAGTGCCGGTGGCTCTGTCGGTATTTTTTATTTTAAAAGAAACTTTAACCTTTTCCAGGTCATCGATCGCAGGTTTGGCCGCTTGCAACAATTTCCAGTCAAGAATATTTTCCATTCCATGATCCTGTTCTTCCGATTGAAATATTCCCGTGTAAGTGGAAGTGGGTTCTTTAAAAATAATCGGGGAGAGATCAAGATTTTTATATTTCCAGTGTTTGATATCTTCTTTTACTTCAAGATAGTCTACCTGGCCCACCATTTCGTTAATCGTGCGAAAGCCGAGCTGCGCCATTATCTCCCGCAGTTCGTGTGTAATCAATTTAAAGAAATTAACCACGTGATCGGGATTGCCTGCAAATCTTTTCCTTAATTCAGGATCCTGGGTAGCCACACCCACGGGGCAGGTATTCATATGGCATTTGCGCATCATGATACAACCTTCAACGATCAGCGCCGCAGTGGCTACTCCCCATTCCTCGGCTCCCAGCAAAGTAGCGATGGCAATATCACGTGCTGTTTTCATCTGCCCGTCGGCCTGCAACACCACCCTGCTGCGCAATTTATTTTTTACGAGGGTCTGATGCGCTTCCGCAAGGCCCAGTTCCCAGGGCAGGCCTGCATGCCTGATGGAACTGATCGGCGAAGCGCCTGTTCCGCCATCATGCCCGGAAATTAATATTACGTCGGCCTTTGCTTTTGCGACTCCGGCAGAGATCGTTCCCACACCGGCTTTCGACACCAGCTTTACGTTTATTCTTGCAGCACGGTTGGCATTCTTTAAATCAAATATCAACTGCGCAAGATCTTCAATCGAATAAATATCATGATGCGGCGGCGGTGATATTAATCCCACGCCGGGCGTGGAGTGGCGTGTTTTACCTATCCATTCATCCACTTTATAACCGGGCAACTGCCCTCCTTCTCCGGGCTTTGCACCCTGGGCCATTTTAATCTGTAATTCATCGGCCTGGGTGAGATAGTAGCTCGTTACACCAAAGCGCGCCGAGGCAACCTGCTTAATGGCGCTGCGCATCGAATCGCCATTCGGTAATAATTCATAACGAATCTCATCCTCACCACCTTCACCTGTATTACTTTTTGCACCGATACGGTTCATTGCAATGGCCAGCGTGGTATGCGCCTCCCAGGAAATCGACCCGAACGACATGGCGCCGGTGGCAAATCGCCTGAAGATATTTTCAGCAGGCTCTACTTCATCAATAGAAATCGCCGGCCTGTTATATTTAAACCGGAACAGGCTTCTCAACGTGCAGGCTTTTTCATCCTGATCATTTACCAGCTTCGAATATTTTTTGAATGTATGATAATCGTTCGTTTTCGTTGAATGCTGGAGAAGATGTATCGTCTGCGGATTGAATAAATGAAATTCGCCTTTTCTTTTCCACTGATAAACACCACCAACAGGCAGCCGGTCGATAGGGATATCTTTTCTGCTGAAAGCAAATAAATGTTTCGCCAGTATTTCCTTGGCAATTTCGTCGAGGCCCATGCCCTGAATCCTGGAAACAGCGCCGGTGAAATAAGTCTGTACAACCGAGCTATTCAAACCAATGATCTCGAAAATCTGTGCGCCCTGGTAAGATTGCAGGGTGGAGATACCCATTTTCGAAAACACTTTCAGTAATCCGTCGCACACCGCCTTTACATAATTCTTTTTCAGCACGTCGGCATCGAGATTTGTTTCGATGCGCCCGCTCAGTTTCATATCCCGGATAGTAGACAATGCGAGATAGGGATTGATAGCGGTTGCGCCGAAAGCGAGCAGACACGCAAAGTGATGCACCTCCCAAACATCGCCCGCTTCTACCACAATGCCTACGCGGCCGCGATACCCTTTCCTTATCAGGTGATGATGAACAGCTGCAGTCGCAAGCAGTGAAGGTATCGGAGCATGTTCCGAATCAATCGAACGATCAGTAAGGATGATCACTTCAAAGCCATCTTCCACTGCGTCTACTGCATAGCGGCATAATCGGTCCACCCCTTTTTTCAATGAGCCGGGCCTGCCATCGGCACGGAAATAACATTGCAGGGTTTTAGCCTGAAATATCCCGGTATCGATGCTTCTTATTTTTTCCAGCTCATGATTGGTAAGAACGGGATGTTTTAAAGCAACGGTGTGGCAGCTCAGTTCATCTTCTTCCAGCAGATTGCCATTGTTGCCCACAAATGTCGCCAGCGACATCACCATTCTTTCACGAATAGGATCTATTGGCGGATTAGTAACCTGTGCGAATAATTGCTTGAAATAGCTGCTGAGATGTTGCGGCTGATCACTCAACACCGCAAGCGGTATATCTGCAGCCATGGAGCCAATAGGTTCTTTTCCATCCAGCGCCATCGACGCGATGATCGTATCCAGGTCTTCAGTAGAATAGCCAAATGCTTTCTGATATTTAAACACCTGCTCATTTTCGAGGTGCGTAAACATCACGCGCGGCTCGGGCAGCTCCTCGAGGCGGATCTTATATTTATTGAGCCACTCCCCATAAGGTTTTTGTGAACAAATATTTTGTTTCAGTTCATCGTCGCTGATAATCCTCCCCTGCTCCATGTCTACCACGAACATTTTTCCCGGTTGCAGTCTTCCTTTTTCCCTGATCATTGAAGGATCGATAGGAAGAACGCCCGATTCGGATGCCATTATCACGCGATCGTCGGTAGTGACACAATATCTTGAAGGGCGCAGACCATTCCTGTCGAGCGTCGCACCGATAATTTTTCCATCAGTAAATGAAATCGAAGCCGGTCCGTCCCAGGGCTCCATCAATGAGGCATGAAATTCATAAAACGCTTTTTTCACCGGGTCCATCTGCTCATTACCATCCCAGGCCTCCGGTATCAGCATCATCATCACATGTGGCAGCGGACGGCCCGTAAGCGTCAACAATTCGATCATGTTGTCGAGACATGCGCTGTCCGATTGTCCTTCTGTAACAACCGGCAGGATCATATCCATTTCTTCCTTGGAGAAAAAGGAAGACACAAAGCCCTTTTCACTTGTCTTGAGCCAGTTGATATTGCCCTGCAGCGTATTGATTTCGCCGTTATGCGCAATAAACCGGAATGGCTGCGCAAGTTTCCAGGAAGGGAATGTGTTCGTTGCAAATCTTGAATGCACGAGCCCAAATGCAGAAACGATCCTTTTATTGGAAAGATCAGGAAAATAATCGCGCACCTGCATACTGGTGAGCTGCCCTTTGTAGATGACTGTTTTATAAGAAAGCGAAGCGATATAAAATCCTATCGCATCTTTTTTAACGGTATTATTGATCGTGTGCGAAGCGTGATTGCGCAGCACGAATAATTTTCTTTCAAATTCGTCCCTGCTGGTGATATGATCGGGGCATGCGATAAATACCTGCTCCATTTCCGGTTCCACCGAAAGTGCAGTCGGGCCAATACCTTCGGTATTCACCGGCACTTTACGATAGGCGAGTACTTCGAGGCCCAGCTTATCAGCCGTACGGTTGAAAATATCGCGGCATTCTTCTCTTAAGCGGATATCCTGTGGGAAAAATAAAACACCCACACCATATCTTCCGAAGGAAGGAAGATGCACACCCAGCTTTATGCATTCATCAAAGAAAAATTCATGGGGAACCTGGATCATGATGCCGGCGCCATCGCCGGTATTGGTTTCGCAGCCGCACGCACCGCGATGCTCCATGTTTTCCAGTACGGTTAATGCGTCGCCTACGATCTGGTGCGATTTATTACCCTTAATATTCGCAACGAAACCTATCCCGCACGCATCTCTCTCGAAAGAAGATGAATAAAGACCTTCGCTTGCCATTATCGTTATTGGTTTTTAGAAATTATTCAATAAAATGAACGGTTCTTTAAAAGGATATCAAAATAGCAGCAAGCAACTGATTGAATTTACACTAAATAACCGAATAAATCATCATTTTTATTTAACTCCGTGTAACTGAAGCCATGAGAACGCAGATTGGCGATAAGCTGGTTATAATCGGACCGTCTTTTCAACTCAACCCCTACCAGGGCGGGGCCCGTTTCCTTATTATGCTTTTGCATGTATTCAAAACGGGTAATATCATCATCGGGACCGAGGATATGGTTCAGGAACTCCCTGAGAGCGCCGGGGCGCTGGGCAAACCGGATCAGGAAATAATGTTTAAGACCTTCGTATTGCAGCGACCTTTCTTTTATTTCCTGCATGCGGTCGATATCGTTGTTACCCCCGCTTACCACGCAGACAACATTCTTTCCCTTTATCTCCTCCGCAAAATTATCCAGGCCCGCAACGGACAAGGCGCCCGCGGGCTCCACTACGATAGCATCTTCGTTATATAGCTGCAGGATAGTGGAACAGACTTTTCCTTCCGGCACCAGGCACATTTCGTCCAGTACTTCCTGGCAGATGCTGAATGTCTGGTCGCCTACCCTTTTTACTGCGGCACCATCCACAAAACGATCAATATCTTCTACGGTAACGGGATGGCCGGCCTTCCGCGCCTCATACATGGAAGGAGCGCCTTCCGGCTCGAGGCCAATGATTTTTGTTTTGGGTGAATACGTTTTAAAATAAGTGCCCGCGCCGGCTGCGAGCCCGCCGCCGCCGACGGGAACGAACAGATAATCGACATGAGAGAGATCCTCGAGAATTTCAACACCCACGGTGCCCTGTCCCTCGATAATTCTCGGATCATCGAAAGGCGGGATAAATACCATGTTATTTTCAAGCGTATATTGCCGCGCTGCCTGTGCACAATCATCGAAAGTGTCGCCTGTCAGTACAACATCGATAAACTGCTCGCCGAACATCCTCGTTTGATGAACCTTCTGGTTAGGCGTAATAATAGGCATGAAGATCACGCCTTTCACATTTAATTTTTTGCAACTGTAGGCAAAACCCTGCGCATGGTTGCCTGCGCTTGCACACACTACGCCGCGCTGTAATTGTTCGGGTGAAAGACTGCTCATCATATTATACGCCCCTCTTAATTTATAAGAGCGTACAATTTGCAGGTCTTCCCGCTTCAGGTATATATTGGCGTTATATTTCCTGGAAAGATTTGGATTAAATGCAAGGGGCGTGCGGCTTACAACTTTTTTCAACCGGTCCATCGCTGCGCCGAAATCTATCTGATACCGGGAATTAGTTGAGTTCATTTTTATTAAGTTAAAAGTAAAAACTTAAAAGTGAAAAGTAAAAAATGGAAGACCGGCAGTTTTAAGTTTTTACTTTTCACTTTTTACTTAAAATTTTTTAAATCTCTGTAATTAAGACGCTTTCTGATTTTCGGGACGAAGGCCTCTAACGGTTTTACCAGCCTGCCATATTTCGCTATCGTGCAGTTCTTTCAGTTCAGCTTCCAGTTTAGCCCGATAGTCTGCCTTGCTATTGCTGTCGATAGAACGGCCCGCTTCTTTTCCTGCGGCAACACTTTCATACAATTCCGTAAATACAGGGAGTGTTGCATCGCGGAACTTCTTCCACCAGTCTAAAGCGCCACGCTGTGCCGTGGTAGAACAGTTGGCATACATCCAGTCCATTCCGTTTTCGGCAACAAGCGGCATCAATGATTGTGTTAATTCTTCCACGGTTTCATTGAAAGCTTCTGAAGGCGTGTGTCCTTTTTTGCGGAGCACTTCGTATTGAGCAGCGAAAATTCCCTGTATCGCTCCCATCAGTGTCCCTCTTTCACCGGTAAGATCGGAGTATACTTCTCTTTTGAAATCAGTTTCGAATAAATATCCGCTGCCAACGGCAATACCCAATGCAATTACCCTGTCGAATGCTTTACCAGTAGCATCCTGATAAATCGCGTAGCTGCTGTTCAGGCCACGTCCCTGCAGGAACATTCTTCTCAACGAAGTACCTGAACCTTTTGGCGCCACGAGAATAACGTCTACATCAGGAGGAGGTATGATGCCCGTCTGATCGTTGTAGGTGATACCGAAACCATGAGAAAAATAAAGTGCTTTTCCCTTGGTCAGATGTTTTTTTACAGTTGGCCACAATTGGATCTGGGCAGCGTCGCTGAGCAGGTAGCAGATGATAGTTCCCTTTTCCAGTGCTTCTTCAATATCAAAAAGAGTTTTACCCGGAACAAAGCCATCACTTACCGCTTTATCCCACGACTTTGAATTTTTTCTCTGACCAACGATAACGTTTATACCATTGTCTTTTTGATTAAGCGCCTGGCCGGGGCCCTGAACACCGTAGCCGATCACCGCTACTACTTCGTCCTTTAACACCTGCTGGGCTTTTGCTAAAGGAAATTCTTCGCGCGTTACTACGTTTTCTTCAACGCCGCCGAAATTTAATTTTGCCATTTTTTATTTTGTTTAATTGATTGACTGATTCATTTTTTGCATTCGGCATTGCGTATGTTCTCCTGAAAAACACCGGCCGTACCTGCATTAATTACATTGAAAAAATTCCTTCTTTATTATCTAAATACTCATTTCCGATCAGTTCAGGGGCGGGCTCGGATTCGCTGAATTCTTTCAGGATCTCGTGAAACCCTTTACTCGCTTTAGTGATGGCCACCCGTGCACTTCTGACAAACTCGATCAGCCCGTAGGGCTCAAAGAATTTTACAAGACGCTCTGTTTCTTCCCGGTGTCCTGATGTTTCGAAAATAGTATAATCCTTTCTGATCACAACAGCTCTCGCGCCATATTCTCTCAAAAGCCTTTCCACTTTTATTTTTTCGGCGATCTGATCGGTTGAAACCTTATATAAAGCAAGCTCCTGCCAAACAATTTCATCGTTTGTATTATATCTCACTTTCAGCACTTCCACCTGTTTCTCTATCTGCCTGACCAGTTTGCTCACTACTTCTTCCGATTCGGTGATTACGATGGTAAAGCGATGAATGCCCGGCACTTCAGAGGGAGAAGTATTTAAGCTGTCGATATTTATTTTTCTTCTCGAAAACATGATTGCAATACGGTTAAGCAACCCGATATGATTTTCGGTATGAATGGTTATGGTATATTCTTTTTTCATTGTTTGATTTTTTAAGTGAAAAGTGAAAAACTCAGTATGATCATCAATTTTTACTTTTCACTTTTAAGTTTTAACTTATTTCAACCTGATTTCTGCAACACTGCATCCCTGCGGCACCATCGGAAACACATTATTTTCCTTTCCTACCATCACCTCAAGCAGGTAAGCTCCTTTGTGCCCAAGCATTTCCTGAAGTGCAGCTTTGAGGTCTTTCCGTTCAGAAATCTTTTTGCCGTCAATACCATATCCTTTTGCTACCATTACAAAATCGGGGCTGGTAATATCCACGAACGAATAGCGCCTGTCATGAAATAATTGCTGCCACTGGCGAACCATTCCCAGGAACTGATTATTTAAAATGAGAATCTTTATGTCCACTTCACTTTGCATAATCGTACCCAATTCCTGCAAGGTCATCTGGAAACCACCATCGCCAATAATAGCGACAACGGTTCTCCCGGGCACCCCGAATTTTGCACCGATCGCGGCCGGCAATGCAAATCCCATTGTGCCCAGGCCGCCGGAAGTGACATTGCTTTTCGACTGATTGAATTTTGCGTAACGGCAGGCCACCATCTGGTGCTGGCCCACATCGGTAACAATTACCGCGTCGCCTTTTGTAAGCTCATTCAGTACATCAATCACTTCGCCCATTGTCATGATGTCTGTTGCAGGATGTAATTCGTTATCGATCACCGCAGCGTTCTCCTCCTGCTGGTGAGCGCGGAACAATTCAAGCCATTCCTTATGTTCTTTTTTATCTACCAGTTTGGTGAGCATGGGAAGCGTTTCCTTGCAATCACCCCAAACCGGAATAGCTGATTTTACATTTTTATCTATTTCAGCAGGATCAATATCAAGGTGAATGATCTTTGCCTGTTTCGCGTATTTATCCAGCCGGCCTGTAACACGGTCATCGAAGCGCATGCCGATCGCGATCATTACGTCACACTGGTTGGTAAGCACGTTAGGCCCATAATTTCCGTGCATGCCCAGCATCCCCACATTCAGGTAATGATCGGAAGGAATGGCGCTGGCGCCGAGTATCGTCCACGCAGCCGGAATACCGGCTTTTTCGATAAATGCCCTGAATTCATTTTCTGCTTCACCGAGTATAACGCCCTGCCCCCAGAGCACAAATGGTTTTTTTGCGTCGTTTATCATCGCAGCAGCCTGTTCAATATATTCTTTTCTCACTTTGGGCTTTGGACGATAGCTGCGGATATGCTCACATCGCTGGTATCCGCTGTAATCAAACTGCTGCAGCTGTGCATTCTTCGTAATATCTATTAACACCGGGCCGGGCCTTCCGCTTCTCGCTATATAAAACGCCTTTGCCAGCACCGTAGGGATTTCGTTTGCATCGGTAACCTGATAATTCCATTTGGTAACGGGTGTAGTGATATTAATCACATCTGTTTCCTGGAATGCATCCGTTCCCAGCAGGTGGGCAAACACCTGCCCGGTAATACATACTACGGGAGTGCTGTCAATCTGCGCGTCGGCAAGACCGGTAACCAGGTTAGTAGCGCCAGGACCGCTGGTGGCAAAGACGACGCCGACCTTTCCCGAAGCTCTTGCATATCCCTGCGCAGCGTGTATCCCGCCCTGTTCGTGGCGCACGAGGATATGTTTAAGTTCGTCACGGAAATCATACAATGCATCGTAGATCGGCATAATAGCACCGCCGGGATAGCCGAAAATAGTTTCGACGCCTTCCGCCTGCAATGCATACATTACCGCCTGCGATCCGCTGATCGTTTTTTTCGTCTCTCCAACCGGCAGGGTCAATTCTGCGGTGTCCTGTTGTGTGTTCATATATCTGATTTATAATTTGTATAAGTAAAAAGTGAAAACTTAAAAGTTAAAACCGGGAGCAATGAAATTTTTAAGTTTTAACTTTCTACTTTTAACTTAATCTTCGTCCGTCACACATCCTTCAGATGCATCCTTTACCACACGCGCATATTTAAACAGCACCCCGTTCTTCACCTTCAGTTCGGGCCGCTTCCATTTCTTTCTGCGTTCCGCGATTATTTCATCACTAACGTGCAGGGTCATGCGACGCGCAGGCACATCGATTGTGATCTTATCATCATCCTCCACTAATCCTATCAGCCCGCCTTCATACGATTCGGGAGTGATATGCCCCACCACAAATCCGTGCGTTCCTCCGCTGAATCGTCCATCGGTGATTAATGCCACGCTTTTACCAAGACCTGCACCGATAATGGCGCCTGTGGGCTTGAGCATTTCCGGCATGCCGGGAGCACCCTTCGGTCCTTCATTTTTTATCACCACCACGTCGCCGTGTTTCACTTTTCCCGAGGATATTCCTTCTATCAAATGCTTTTCTCCATCGAATACTCTTGCAGGCCCGGAAAAATATTCGCCTTCCTTGCCGCTGATCTTCGCCACGCTTCCTTTTTCTGCGAGGTTGCCATATAATATCTGCAGATGACCTGTCTGCTTGATGGGGTTATCAAGTGGATAAAAAAGCTGTTGTGTTTCGAAATTGACCGGTTGAATATCTTTCAGATTTTCCGCAATGGTTTTGCCTGTCACCGTGAGGCAATTGCCGTGAAGCATGCCATTGTTCAACAGATATTTCATCACAGCGGGCAGGCCGCCATGGGCATGCAATTCCTGCATCAGGTATTTACCGCTGGGTTTAAAATCGGCCAGCACTGGAGTTTTATCGCTGATGCGCTGAAAATCATCCTGGGTTATTGAAACGCCCACGCTCTTTGCCATTGCGATTAAATGCAGTACGGCGTTTGTGCTTCCGCCCAATACCATAATCACCACAATCGCATTTTCAAAAGCCTCGCGTGTCATGATATCTTTTGGACGGATATTTTTTTCCAGCAGTAATTTAATTGCGCGTCCTGCTTCCAGGCATTCCTTTTTCTTTTCCTCGCTCAATGCCGGGTTACTTGAAGAATAGGGAAGGCTCATGCCCATCGCTTCGATAGCGCTGGCCATTGTATTGGCTGTATACATGCCGCCGCAGGCGCCGGCGCCCGGGCAGGAATGCATCACAATACCTTTGAAATCTTCTTCGCTGAGATTACCGGCAATTTTTTGCCCCAATGCTTCGAACGAAGAAATAATATTTAATTCCTGGCCCTTATAATGACCGGCGGCAATTGTTCCGCCATACACCATGATAGCCGGACGGTTCAGCCGCCCCATCGCCATAATGGTTCCGGGCATATTTTTATCACAGCCGGGCAGTGCGATCAATCCATCATAATAAAAACCGCCGCAAACAGCCTCGATACTATCGGCAATTAAATCGCGGCTCACTAAAGAATAGCGCATGCCATCGGTACCATTGCTGATACCATCGCTAATGCCAATGGTATTGAATATCAATCCAACCAGCCCATTGTCCCACACTCCCTGCTTAACGATCCTGGCCAGATCGTTGAGATGCATGTTGCAGGTATTGCCGTCATAGCCCATGCTCGCAATACCCACCTGTGCTTTCTTTAAATCTTCGTCCGTTAAGCCGATGCCATAGAGCATAGCCTGTGCAGCAGGTTGTGTTTTATCCTGCGTAAGTGTTTTTGAGTATTTGTTCAGTTCGTTAGACATCCTGTCTGGTTTATGATTTTAAAAGTTAAAAGTGAAAACTAAAAAGTGAAAAATGAATACAATGTGCCACTACCAGTTTTAACTTTTGACTTTTAAGTTTTTACTTTTAATTTATACAAAAAAACCCGCCTTTTTTGGAGGCGGGTCATTATATCATTTTAATTATATACTGTGTTAACCTCCATTCATGCAAGGAATAATAATGACCACCACAATAATTCGTGCGATGCTGATCAATACATTATTTATTCCGTTTCTGAACATAGAGATTCGTTCTTATACAAAGATACTACCGCCATGTTGAAATACAAAGAACTTTTTTTGTGTTGAGGTAAGCGGAGTTCGTTTCACGCAAAAGCGCAAAGTGAACCCAAAGACGCAAAGAGTATCCTTTGCAACTCCTGAATTACCTTTTGCGCCTTTACGTGAAAGCTCATATAATTGTCGACTTGCTCAAAGTGATATTGTTCCCGTTAATGGATGACGGGATACGGTTTTCTATAAAATCTCTTACGAGATCGCCGATAGTGGAAGTTGAATAGCTGTTTACGGGATCGATGTCCTTGCTCACAAAACCATGTGTCAGTGTCCAGTCAACCGCATTCCTGATCAGCTCAGCTTCTTCGTGCAACTGAAAATGATCCAGCATCATTGCAGCAGACAATATCGAGCCGAGAGGGTTTGCAATATCCTTTCCTGCCGCCTGCGGATAGGAACCATGAATGGGCTCGAACAACGCAGACGCTTTTCCGACAGAAGCCGAGGGCAGCAGCCCAAGCGATCCGCTGATTACGCTGGCCTCATCGCTGATAATATCGCCAAACATATTTTCCGTGAGCACTACATCAAATTGTTTCGGATTCAGGATAATCTGCATGGCCGCATTATCGACGAACATATAATCCACTTTCACGTCACCGTATTGCGGGGATAACTCCTGTACTACTTTGCGCCATAACCGCGATGTTTCCAGCACGTTCGCCTTGTCGACAAGCGTAAGTTTCTTATTCCTGTTCTGTGCATATTTAAAGGCCAGGTGCGCCACGCGCTCTATTTCTTCCCTGCTATAGGTACATTCGTCAACAGCCTGCGTTTTTTCTTCGTTAATCTCCTTTTTTCCAAAATAAATTCCTCCGGTCAGTTCGCGGAAGATAATAAAATCCACTCCCTCGAGCTGTTTGTTTTTCAACGGAGACAGGTGGTGCAAAGTGGGATAGGTGGATACCGGCCGGATATTGGCAAATAATCCCAGGGATTTCCTCAATTTAAGAAGACCCTGTTCGGGCCTGACCCTGGCAGCGGGATCGTTGTCGTATTTGGGATGACCGATAGCGCCAAAAAGAATGGCATCACTTTCCAGACAGATCTCGACGGTTTCATCCGGTAATGGGTTGCCCGTCTTGTCGATTGCATCTGCGCCCATCAGGCAATAGCTGTAATTGAACTGGTGATTGAATTGCTGGGCGATGGCGTCCAATATTTTAATAGACTGTTGGGTTACTTCAGGGCCAATGCCATCTCCTAATATGACGGCGATGTTCTTTTGCATTTTTATATCTTATTTATTGAATGTTCGTATTCTTCTATGTCTTTCTTTATGCTAAGCAGGTAATCAATATCGTCGTAGCCATTCAATAAACAGGTTTTCTTGTATTCGTTAATGTCGAACTTTTCCGTACGGCCCGTTTTGTCGATTTTTATTGATTGATTTTTAAGGTCGATGGTAAGGGTGGCATTGTTGTCCTGTGCAAATATTTCATCGAGAAATTCTTCTGAAACCTGCACCGGGAGAACACCGTTGTTCAATGCATTGTTCTTGAATATGTCTGCAAAGAAGCTGGACACCACAGCGCGGAATCCATAATCAAGTATGGACCACGCGGCATGCTCCCGCGAGGAACCGCATCCAAAATTCTTTCCTGCCACGAGTATCTCGCCATGATATTGCGGCTGGTTCAACACAAAATCAGTTTTCGGCTGTGCCTCATCGTTATTGTAGTAGCGCCAGTCGCGGAAAAGATTCTTTCCGAAGCCTTCTTTGGTGGTTGCTTTTAAAAAGCGTGCGGGGATAATCTGGTCCGTATCGATATTTTCAATCGGCAGGGGAACAAACGGGGAAGTGATTATGGTAAATGCTTTCATCTTGCTGTGGTTAATTCTCTTACATCGGTTACAACGCCGGTGATGGCGGAAGCTGCCGCGGTTAACGGGCTGGCGAGCAATGTTCTTGCGCCTGCGCCCTGCCTGCCTTCAAAATTCCGGTTGGAAGTGGAAATGCAATAAGCCCCTGCCGGAATTTTATCTTCATTCATACCCAGGCAGGCGCTGCATCCGGGCTGCCGGATCTCAAAACCCGCAGCTTCGAATATTTTATCCAGGCCCTCTTTCTTTACCTGTTCCGCCACCTGCTGGGAGCCGGGTACAATCATTACTTCAACCGTATCCGATTTTTTTCTTCCTTTTATAATATCTGCAACAAGCCGGAGATCTTCAATGCGCGAATTAGTGCAGCTTCCAATAAAAATATATTGTACAGGCATGCCGAGTAATTGCCGGCCTCCCTGCAACCCCATATATTCGAGGGCCTTTACAATATTTTTTCTTTCGCCCTCATCAGGAATCGAATCGGTAACGGGGATGGACGAACGAACAGAAATGCCAAGACCCGGATTGGTTCCGTATGTGATCATCGGCTCGATATCTGCAGCATCGATATTTATTTCGAGATCAAATTTGGCATCCGCATCGGAATACAATTGCTCCCACTGTTTCATTTTGCTATCCCACTGCGCTCCCGACGGAGCAAATAACCGGCCCTTCATATAATCGAAGGTAGTCTGATCAGGAGCGATCATACCTCCGCGGGCGCCCATTTCGATGCTCATGTTACAGATGGTCATTCTCGCTTCCATGCTGAGGTCGCGAACGGCGGAGCCGGCATATTCAACAAAATATCCCGTGGCACCGCTGGCCGATATTTTTGCAATAACATAAAGAATAATATCTTTTGAAACAACGCCCTTATTCAGTTTGCCATTAATATTAATACGCATTTGTTTGGGCTTGCTCTGCAGAAGGCACTGGCTGGCAAATACCATTTCCACTTCGCTGGTTCCTATACCAAAGGCTATCGAGCCAAAAGCGCCGTGAGTGGAGGTATGGCTGTCGCCACAAACGATCGTCATGCCCGGCTGTGTAATTCCCAGTTCAGGGCCTATCACATGCACTATTCCCTGGAAAGGGTGCCCCAGTCCATATAATTCTATGTTATGGTTCTTGCAATTCTCGATGAGCTTATTGACCTGCATTCTGGAGAGTTCATCCCGAATGGGCAGATGCTGGTTGGCCGTAGGAACGTTATGATCGGCCGTGGCCACCACCTGTTTCGGACGAAACACGGGTACGCCGCGGCTCTCGATGCCTTTAAACGCCTGCGGGCTGGTGACCTCATGAATAAAATGCCTGTCGATATACAATACCGATGGGCCGTTAGGTATGGTCTTAACGATATGTTTCTCCCAGATCTTGTCGAATAATGTTTTTGCCATGTTTTCTTTTTTGTTTCACGCAAAGGCGCGAAGTTTTTGCAAGTCGCAAAGAACACTTAGCACTCTTTGCGAAATCTTTGCAGCTTTGCGTGCAATCTAAACTGCCACAGTGGTATAAGCTTTAGCCATTTTATGCAGGTCGTCTTCCATCACTTCTTTTTTCTGATCGGCTATTTTTAAAAATTGCTCGTACAGAAAGTCGATATCGTTGCGGGTATATTCATAACCCAGTTTCTGGAAACGGTGGGCGAGTGCGCTTCTTCCGCTTCTGGCCGTGAGCACGATCCTGGACATTTCCGCACCCACATCTTCAGGATTGATGATCTCGTAAGTAAGTGCATCCTTCAGGAATCCATCCTGGTGGATACCGGAAGAATGGGAAAATGCATTGGCACCCACGATCGCCTTATTGGGCTGAACAGGCATCCGCATCGTTTCACTCACCAGCCTGCTCATGGGGTTAAGCATTTTCGGTTCGATATCGGTATAAAAACCAAGTTCCCTGTGCTGGCGTATAACCATTACCACTTCTTCGAGTGAAGTGTTACCCGCTCTTTCCCCAAGACCATTGATCGTACACTCGATCTGCCTGGCGCCGCTTATCGCCCCTGCGATAGAGTTTGCCGTAGCAAGGCCAAGGTCATTATGACAATGGCAGGAGATAACAGCCTTATCTATATTGGAAACATTGTTTTTAAGAAATGCGATCTTTTCCCCGTATTCGTGTGGCAGGCAATATCCTGTCGTATCGGGGATATTGACCGTGGTAGCGCCTGCTGCGATTACCGCTTCAATCACACGGGCAAGATATTCGTTGTTTGAGCGGCCGGCATCTTCGGCATAAAACTCTACATCGTCCACAAAGTTTTTTGCCCATTTAACGGCCTGCACGGCACGCTGAAGTACCTCTTCTCGGGTAGCATTAAATTTACTTTTAATGTGATAATCAGAGGTGCCGATGCCGGTGTGTATGCGCGGGTGCCTGGCTTTTTTCAGCGCAGCGCCGGCCACCTCGATGTCTTTCTGCACGGCGCGTGTAAGGCCGCATACGGTGGCGTTCTTAATAATTTTGGAGATTTCCTCCACCGAGCTGAAATCACCGGGGCTGGAAACGGGAAACCCGGCTTCTATAATATCCACTCCAAGCGCTTCGAGCTTAAGCGCCAGTTCCAGTTTTTCGCTGGTATTAAGCTTACAGCCTGGCACCTGCTCTCCATCGCGGAGGGTAGTGTCGAAGATGAAAATTTTTTCTGCCATAATTCTGGGATTAAATAATATGGTTACAAGTCCGGATCGAAGTGGTTTTCATTGAAAGAATGAAAATATCGTGATTTGGTTAGGATTTTAAACCAATTTTAGTGGTATTTTACAGTGCTGAAACTCCACCCGGAGTTCCCAAACCCAGTCCAGGAAAGGATTTTCAGATTTTATACATACGATGCCCAACAGACAAACAGATTCACTTTTCCAGCTTGTAAAGTCTCTCGAAAAGGCCGAAAAACGCAACTTCAAGCTTTATGTGAAGCGCAATTCGGGTGGTGAGGATCTTAAAATCGTACAGTTGTTCGATGCATTGGATAAAATGCAGGAATACGATGAGAATCAATTGCTTAAGAATAAAAGCCTTAGAAAACAGCAGCTTTCGAATATAAAGTCCCATCTGTACAGGAAAATCCTGAGCAGCCTGCGTGTTATTAAAGATACCGATAATATCGATCTCCAGTTGCATGAACAGATGGACCATGCCCGTATCTTATACAATAAGGGGCTTTATCTGCAGGCGCTTAAAATGCTGGACCGGATGAAGGAACTGGCCCGGGCCTATCACCAGTTCAGCTACCTGATGCAGGTGCTTTTTTTTGAAAAGAAGATAGAGGCGCTCCATATCACCCGGAGCATGCAGGATCGCGCCGACCAGCTGACAGAAGAAGCAGAGCAGACCAACCAGAGACTGGTGCGCATCAGCAGGCTTTCCAATCTATCCCTCCAGCTATACAGCTGGTATATCAAAAACGGCCACGCCAGGAATGAAAAGGAGCAAAAGGATATCAGGGATTATTTTGATACACACCTGCCCAAAAATGCCAGGACGCTGCAGGGATTTTATGAAAGACTATA